>JADGBZ010000002.1:45516-103702 GCA_015231175.1 Magnetococcales bacterium
CAGGTTGCCCGCAGAAGATCAGTGAATCACCGCTTTGTATCCTGTCCTGGATCGTCTCACAATAGCGGGTAGCGACTTCTTTGGCGTATGCCATCGATGAACTCTCTGTCTGGAAATCCGTCAATGATTTGCTTTTGAAGCGGTCAGGAATGCCGGTTTTCCCGATTTGGTTGCTCAAAGATCCCTGTTTTCTGCGCAGTGACTCCAAACGCATGTCGTCTTGCTGTTTTTCCACCCAGATACGGTCGCATTCCGGGCAGATCGGCGTGATCGGTTCCCGGCCTGGGATGATATGTGGGATCGGGCGACTACGGTACGGCAATAGCATATGTGCGCCACTTGCCACGGCGTTCATCAAGGCGGCGACAGGTTCGATTTGTGACCTCAGGAGACAAACATGAGCGGATACTGCCCGCACTGTAACATCCGGGCTGACATGGAACTCTTCGCTGCTACCGAGGATAACCGCCAGGCAGCCGGAATCATCAAAACTTTTCAACCAGATGTTCAGTCTCACGTCCGGCCATACCTTGGGCTGTTCCGATCCGAACGAACCGGTGTGTTGCGGGCAGAAAAGAGGCTGCATACCGTGCGTGAGCTTGCTCTGCTCATCCTGAGCGACAGCATTGCCGGATTGTCTGGGAGAAGATACGTGAATAAACCTTGCTTGAGGATGCTGCCGGGACAAAAGACCTGGGAGCAGCATGGAAGACCAAATATTATTGACGTCCCTGACTCTCTGCGCATCTTGACCCCGGCACTCCTTACTCCAGGAAAAACGAAGGAAGAAGCCTTGGATATCCTGTCGAAAGCGGTCGGTCTTTCTCAGGACAATCCAACACGGATTATTGAATCCCCTGTCGAGAGAGTGATTTTGCGACGCGACCTGCTTGCGCATGTCGTGGAAGACAGGATGAGCACTCGTGAAAGGTTCGGAGATTTCCTGATTCCGACACTCACGGCTCCCTATGAGGTGTGGATAACCGAATACCCCGACGGATTTCGGACCCATTATATCGGCTTGTTCCAGGGATCTCGCGACATGTTCGCAGTGGCCAGGATGAACCGGGATGGAAGCCTGATATGGAATTTGCTTCGGGCGAGAGTGGGAACTTTGAACAGAGCGCGTGCAGGGGAACCCATTTATAAGAAATAAAAGGTGGGAGGTTGGCCAGACAGCGGCATCTGGATACCGCCCCGGCGTCTCCCATCAGCTATCGGGTCCAGACCCAGCCGACATCGCGCTCCCACCTTTCATCTACGAGGATACAAAATCTCCGTGACCATGGAAATAAAAATCGACGACGGCTCGGTATTGGCGCTGTTGAACGCCCTGCATGCCCAGGGTGCGAACCTGCGTCCGGCGATGCGGCAGGTGGCCGGGGTGCTGGCCGATGAGGCGGAACAGGCTTTTGCCCGGGAGACCTCTCCGGAGGGGAAGCCCTGGCCGGGACTGGCTGAGTCCACCGAAAAGCAACGAGAGAAAGAGGGAAAATGGCCTGGCCCCATCCTGCAGGTATTGGGGCGACTGGCCGGTTCTGTCCAGCAGGAGTATGGACCTGACCATGCGTCGGTCGGCACCAACGTCATCTATGCCCGCATCCACCAGCTCGGTGGCGAGGCCGGACGCGGGCACAAAGTCTACATTCCCCCACGTCCCTTTTTGGGACTCTCTCCTTCCGGACAGGGGGAGATCCTGGACATCCTGCAACGCCATCTCATGTCTGGCCTGTAGATGCCATTGCCAAGCGTTGCGCAATGGGGTCTGTGGCGTTTTTCTGGTGCGGGGGTAGGTTGGTAAGGGTTACCCAGCAAACCGCCTTCCAGGGGCGTTTTCGCTTCCATCAAAAAAAATTCTTCCGCCGTCGATTTTGTTGCAAATTCGCCATCCTCACCACCAGACCCTCGAAAATCCTCTTATCATCCCATGCGTGTTTTGTGAACCGACCGACCGGGACGAAGAGGAGGTGTGTGCATGTCTGGATTCAAGGATTGGATCGCGATTTTCCGGGGCGGCAGCTACCAGGCCATCCGGGGTGTCCGTCGCCCGGGTTGGCTATACCATCCTGGCGCGCTCCTGGAGTCTGACCACACCAAAACATGTGGCAGGGCTGGATGCCTATCCGATCCAGCTCCGCATCACCGGCACCGCCGGCAACCTGGCCAGCGACGGCGAAATCATCTGCCAGCGCGGCGACGGTGAGTTTCGCGGCGACGACATCTCCGACCCGCTTCTCGCCACAACTGACGCCAAGATCTCCCGGGGCCGCGCCGAGATCGATGCCGGCGGGGACCTCCAGGAGGTCTCCCTCACCTGTATCCACCGACCCGGCATTCTGCCGGGCCACCTGGTGGAGATCCACGATGCCCTGATGGGCCAGTCCTGGCGCGGCAAGGTGACCAGCGTCAGCCACGACGCCACCGGACCACGCATCACCACATCGCTGGAGATCCTGCGCCATGTCCCAACCATTGCTTGATCTTCAGCGTCTGCTGACCGGACGCCAGACCATGACCGGGCGCGTGCTGGCCGTCGTCAGCGGCAAGGCCAGAGTGGCCACAGCCCAAGGGATCGTCGAGGTGACCGCCGATCCATCACTCGGCGTCGGCGACCAGGTGATGGTCCAGGGTGGCAAGGCGACAAAAATCAAGGGCGGGGGAAAAATCCCCGTCTATTACGTATGACCCCTGCCAACAGGCGGGGGCCGGGGTGCGCCAACACCCCGAACCGCGTTGCACAAAAACGCATGACCAAACCGGCCACATCTGGCCAATCCCGCACCGTGGCACCACGACAGGGAAACTGAAAGAAAAAGTCATGCCAAGTGAGATCCGATGTGAAGTGTGTGGCAAAATGCTGGGGAAATTACTGGAGAAAGACAGTCAGGTAGCCATCGAAATCAAATGCACGAGGTGTGGAACCGTTCACCAAGAACGCCGTCGAGCGTCAGACACAAGGAATGACGCTCATGGATATAAATCAAATCAAATCGCCCCTGGCAGGATGGATGGGCGGTAAACGCCTGCTGGCCAAAAAGATTGTTCCGTTGATCCCGGAACATACATGCTATATAGAGCCCTTCGCTGGGGCTGCATGGATCCTGTTCTCGAAACCTCCGGCCAAACAGGAGGACTTGAACGATATCAACCGCGATGTCGTCAATCTCTACCGGGTGGTGCGGCATCACTGGAGCGCTTTTGTCGATGCCATCCAATGGTTCGTGACCAGCCGGGCAGAGTTCGAGCGGTTCCTTGACGTTTCCCCAGAAAATTTGACGGATATCCAGCGCGCCGTCCGGTTCTACTACATCCACAAGCTGAGTTTCGGCGGCCGCATGACCGGAAAACGGACCTTTGGCTACTCGGCCACAGAGCCGTCAAACTTCAATCCCGACCGCATCAGGCAGGACATGGAGGCCGCCCACAGGCGGCTGGCAAGGGTGACCGTCGAGCATCTTCCCTATGCGGATGTCATCCAGCGGTATGACCGGCCAAGCACCTTCTTCTATCTGGATCCACCCTATTGGGGTGTGGAAGGGTACTACGGAAAGGGGATCTTCTCCCGGGCAGACTATGCCCGCTTGGCCTCCCTCCTGGGTAACACCTCCGGGAAGTGGCTGATGAGCCTGAATGATATACCGGGGGTGCGGGACACGTTCAGAATGTTCCGAATTGAGAACATCTCAACCCGATACTCTTGCTCGAAAGGGGTTCGCACCCAGGCACAGGAGGTGTTGATCCGGAATTACTGAACCAGCGGGTTCACCCAGTGAAACGGTCAGAAGCGCAATCTTTCGCGCTTCTGACCGGAATTTTTTCGCGCGCCTGTAGTCACCCTTGCAAGAAAAGTCTGGACAGGAAAGCCTTTGTCAGGGCTTCGCCCCGAACCTCACCATGGCGCTGCCATGGACAAAGCCGGGGAGCCAGCCCACTGGACCCCGATTCGTTGCCGGGTGCTGAATGGCTACTGACGTGGGGTGTCTGAACGACTACCGCTGAATCGTTACTCCCGATCAGACAATACTCCTGGACGACTGGTCTTTCAGTATGGATCTTCGGCGCAGGGTAAACTCCTTGATCTGCCCATAGATGGCCGGGATGATGATCAGGGTCAGGAGGGTGGAGGAGACCATGCCGCCCACCATGGGGGCGGCGATGCGGCGCATCACTTCCGAGCCGGTGCCGGCGCTCCACATGATGGGGAGCAGGCCGGCCATGATGGCCACCACGGTCATCATTTTGGGGCGCACCCGTTCGACGGCTCCTTCCATGATGGCGGCGTGGATGTCGTTTCGGGTGGGGATGCTGTTTTCCGCCTGGCATCGGGAGAAGCGTTCCCGCAGGGCGTGGTCCAGATAGATCAACATCACCACGCCGGTCTCGGCGGCCACCCCGGCCAGGGCGATGAATCCCACCGCCACGGCCACGCTCAGGTTGAAGTGGAGGTGATCCATCAACCAGATGCCGCCGACCAGGGCGAAGGGGAGAGAGAGCATGACGATCAGGGTTTCGGTCAGGCGCCCGAAATTCAGGTAAAGCAGCAGGAAAATGATGAACAGCGTCAGAGGCAGGACGACTTTGAGTTTGGCTTTGGCGTGCTCCATGTATTCAAACTGGCCGCTCCACTGGAGAAAGGTTCCCTGGGGCATCCGCACCTTCTCCTGCACGGCTTGGCGGGCGTCGGCGACATAACTCCCGATGTCCCGGTCGCGAATATCCACAAAAATATAGACCGACAGCAGGGCGTTTTCGGTGCGGATGGCCGCCGGCCCCTTCTCCAGACGGATGGAAGCCAGTTGCCCCAGTGGAATCTGAGCGCCATTTTCGGCGCGGACCAGAACCCGTTGGGCGATGGAGTCGGGGTCCGAACGAAAATCACGCGGGTAACGCACGTTGACGGAAAACCGTTCGCGGCCTTCGACGGTGGTGGTGACGGTCTCCCCTCCCAGAGCGGTCAGGATCACCTCCTGGAGATCGCCAATGGTCAGACCATAACGGGCAATGGCGTCCCGATCCGGGTCGATGGTCAGATAGAAACCGCCGCCCACCCGTTCGGCATAGGCGCTGGTCGTGCCCGGCACGCGCTTGACGACCGCCTCGATCTGTTCGGCCAGGGGTTCAATCGTCTCCAGGCTGTTGCCGAACACCTTGATGCCAATGGGAGTGCGGATTCCGGTGGCGAGCATGTCAATGCGGGCCTTGAGGGGCATGGTCCAGGCGTTGTTGACCCCCGGCATTTGCAGGGCGGCGTCCAGCTCGGCGACCAGCTTTTCCCGGGTCATGCCGGGACGCCAGGCGGATGCAGGTTTGAGATTGATGACGGTCTCAAACATTTCGGTTGGCGCCGGATCGGTGGCGGTGTTGGCCCGGCCTGCCTTGCCAAACACCGAGGCTACCTCCGGAAAACCCTTGATGATCTTGTCCTGGGTCTGGAGCATCTCCTCGGCCTTGGTCATGGAGAGCCCGGGCAGGGTGGTGGGCATGTAGAGCAGGGTTCCCTCGTCGAGATCAGGCATGAACTCGCTGCCCAGACGCAAGGCGGGAGCCACGCTGACCCCCATGACCACCAGGGCCAGCAGGATGAAACTCTTTTTGAAACGCAACACCAGGCGGATGATGGGCCGATAGAGCCAGACCAACAGGCGGTTGATGGGGTTTTTATGCTCGGGCGTGATGCGTCCGCGTACAAAAAGCAGCATCAGGACCGGTACCAGCGTTATCGAGAGCAGCGCCGCCCCGGCCATGGCAAAGGTTTTAGTGAAAGCCAGGGGTTTGAACATTCGGCCTTCCTGAGACTCCAGGGTGAAGACCGGCAGAAAGGAGACGGTGATCACCAGCAGGCTGAAAAAGAGAGGCGGTCCCACCTCGCAGGCAGCCTCCATGATGACACGATGGCGGGGGGTGTCCGGCGCGGCCCGTTCCAGGTGTTTGTGGGCATTTTCGACCATGACGATGGCCGCATCCACCATGGCCCCCACCGCAATGGCGATCCCCCCCAGGCTCATGATGTTGGAGGTCATCCCCAGGGATTGCATGAGCAGGATGGCAATCAAGACCCCGACCGGCAGCATGAGAATGGCCACCAGGGCGCTGCGGACGTGCAGGAGAAAAAGGATACACACCCCGGCAACGATCAGGCTCTCTTCGATCAGGGTGTGCTTCAGGGTTTCAATGGCCCGCAGAATCAAGGCGGAACGGTCATACACGGCCTCGATATGGACCCCCTCCCCCAGGGAAGAGGTGATTTCGGCGAGGCGGTCTTTGGCATTTTGAATCACCTTCAGGGCATTCTGGCCAAAGCGTTGCACGACGATGCCGCTGACCGCTTCGCCTTCGCCGTTCAGTTCGGCCATGCCCCGGCGTTCGTCAGGCCCCAGTTCGACGCGGGCCACGTCGCCGATCCGGACCGGGGCGCCGTTCACCTCTTTGAGAACGATTTTTTCCAGATCATGGATTCCGCGCAGATAACCCCGTCCCCGCACGATATATTCGGTCTCGGCCATCTCCACGACCCGCCCGCCCACGTCGCGGTTGCTCATGGCGATGGCCTGGCTGAGGCGTGACAGGGGGATCTGATAGGCCTGCAACTGCTGGGGATCGACGATGACCTGATATTGCTGGACATAGCCGCCAACGCTGGCCACCTCGGCGACCCCTTCGGTTCTGGCCAGATGAAAACGCACATACCAATCTTGCAGGGTGCGCAGTTCGGCCAGGCTCTTCTCTTTGGCCAGGACGACATATTGGTAGACCCATCCCACGCCGGTGGCATCCGGACCCAAGGTGGGGGTGATGCCGGGAGGCAGCTGCCTGGCCGCAAAGTTGAGGTACTCCAGAATCCGGCTGCGCGCCCAATAGATATCGGTTCCATCCTCAAAAATAATGGTGACGAAGGAGATGCCAAACGAGGAGATGCCCCGGACCAGCTTGGAGCGGGGCACCGAGAGCATCGCCGTGGTCAAGGGATAGGTGACCTGATCCTCCACGACCTGTGGGGCTTGCCCGGGGTATTCCGTCAGCAGGATCACCTGCACATCGGAAAGGTCCGGAATGGCGTCCAGGGGAATGCGCACTACGGCGTAGATGCCGCTGGCAATCAGGAAGAAAGTTGCCAACAATACCAGTAAAACATTGCGGCATGACCAGCGAATCACCCAAGCAATCATCGACGGATCCCTTCCGATGCACAGTTGCCATTTTGTCTTGCCGGAATATTGCGCTCTCTTCTAAACGTAACCATGCACCACCCGGCCACGAATCGGGGTCCAGGGGGCTGGCTCCCTGGCTTGGTTCAGGGCGTTGCCCTGGCGGGGTTCGGGGCGAAGCCCTGACAAAGGCTTTCATGTCCAGGATTTTCTGGAAGGGGCGATGAGTGGTTACGGTCTGGGGGTCTTTGAACAATTACCTTCTAAACAAACATCATGGCCGTTCCTGATGTTGAGGTATTGAGCGGGATTTGGACTCGGGGGCATCTTCAGCGGTGTTTTTTTCTGTGTGTTGAGGTGTTTTGCGGGATTTGGACTCGGGGGCATCTTCAGCGGTGTTTTTTTCTGTTTTATTTTGTTGGTTGTTGTGCGTGTCGCCCATCCCAGACATGATCGGCATCATGATCGGCATCATCACGGGGCAACCCGATGTCAGCAACCCCAGAACAGCGAGCAGCAGCAGACGGGACACCAGAGTGAAACGAGGATGCTTTTTGACGATATCAGGCATCGATTTTCCCCTTCTCTGGTGAATCAATGCGAAAAATGTCCGAGAGCGGCCCGCAGGTTGGCCTCGGCATCGATGAGAAAATTGGCGCGCACCACCACCTTTTCACCGGCTTTGACCCCTTCCATGATCTCCGTGAAGCCACCCCCCTTGCCGCCCATGCGGACCGGACGGGGTTCATAGAGCCCTTCACCCCGCTCCACAAGAACCACCTGCCGTGAACCGCTGTCCAAAACGGCGGAGTCCGGTACCGTCATGACGGCGCCATCATCGGTCGGGGCTGACAACACCACGGTGGCATAGAGGGCGGGACGCAACAATCCGCCCGGGTTGGGCATCTCGATGCGCACCTTGACGGTACGGGTTTCGGTGGTCAGGGTGGGATGGATGAAGGCCACCTTGCCGGAGAAACGTTTCCCCGGCATGGCGCTCAAGGTCACCTCGGCGATTTGGCCTTGGCGCACCAGACCCACATCCTGCTCAAAAATGTCGGCCATGACCCAAATGGTGGAAAGGTCGGCGATGCGGTAGAGCATGTCGCCCGGCATGAAACGCATGCCCTGGATGGCCCCTTTTTCCAGGATGACACCCGAAACCGGGGCATGGACGGTCATGCTCCTGCCGGCTTTGCCCCTGGCTTGCAGTTGTTTGATCTGGTCTTCGGAGATATCCCAGTTGCGCAGGCGGGTGAGGGCGCTTTCCGCCAGGTTGCCTGCCGTGTCCCGGGTTTCGGCGTCGGCATCCTGCAACCGTTCTCTGGCCCGAAAAGCCGCCAGATACTCCTGCTGTGCCACCACCAGCGCCGGGCTGTACACCTCCATCAACGGCTCTCCCCGACGCACGGATTGACCGGTGGTGTTGGCGAAGAGTTTTTCGATCCAACCTTCATACTTCTGGGTGACGATGTGCAGTTTGCGCTCGTCCACCTGCACGGTGCCCACGGCGCGAATGGACCGGGTCATGGGACGCCAGGCGACCATCTCCGTCTTGACCCCCAGTTTTTGCACCTTGTCCAGATCGATGCGCACCGCATCGCTCCCCGTTGGGGCCGCATCTTCGGCATAGACCGGGACATAATCCATGCCCATGTTGTCCTTTTTGGGCGTGGGGGAGGTATCGGGCAGGCCCATGGGGTTGCGGTAATAGAGAACCTTGCGCGGACTGTTGTTGCCGGGATGTGTGGCAGATGGTTTGGCTTTCTCCGGGGCAGGTGCGTCGGCATAGACCGGGACATAATCCATGCCCATGCTGTCCTTTTTGGGCGTGGGGGAGGTGTCGGGCAGGCCCATGGGGTTGCGGTAATAGAGAATCTTGCGTGGGTTCTTGTCCGCATGGTTTGGTGCTGCATCGGCGTGGTGATGCGACTCGCCGTGCCCCGCATGTTCATCCCCGGCGCCCCAGGCCGGGGTCAAAACGAGAAAACTCCCCGCAAGCACGGCCCGAAAGATTGTGCCACAGGAGAGCATCCTGAATGGGGCAGAGAAGGTGGTCACTTGGCGCATAACTCTTCTCCCACAAACCTTTCGATCTCGGCAAGACGCACCTGCTGTTCAAACTGGGCCTTGATCAGGTCGATCTGAAATTTTTTCAGGCGTTGGATCGTATCCAGGACGGTGGTGGCGTCGGCATTGCCGTTTTCATACCCCTTCAGGGCCGCTTGCAGGGCGATGCGTGCCTGGGGCAGCAGACTCTCCCGGGTCACTTTTTCCACCTGTTGGGTCTCCTCCAGACTGAGCAAGGCCTCGCGCAATCCGGCTTCCACCTGGAGGTGTTCGGCGTGCAGGCGTTCCTGGGCGGCTTGTTTTTTCAGCAGGGCATCCCGTTCCTGGGCTTTGAGGGGTTCCCACTGCAAGGGTACACGGACGGCCAGCATCGCCTCAAAGCCATCCTGCATCTCCGCGTTGCGGCGATTGACCAGGCCAACGCCCATGTCCAGGTCGGGAAACCAGTTTTTCTTTGCCAAACGGATATTCTCCGTGGCGGCTTCCAGGCGGGCCTGTCCCATGCGCAGGGCAGGGTTGGCGGCCAGGCCGCACTCCAGGAGTTTGTGGTAGTCCAGGGTGGTGGCTGGCGGCAGAGGACGCAATTGCGGGTGTTCGACCAGCAGGGCATCCGGGGGGCGGTTGACCAGGGCGTTTAAGCGAGCGCGGATGCGGTGGCGCTCTTTTTCCAGACGAATCAAATCCGCAGACATGGCGCCGCGTTCCGCCTCGGCGGATGTGGCCTCCTGCTGTCCGCTCACGCCGTTGGCATAACGCAAACGGGCAAACTCGACCAGGGCACGGAGGATTTGAATCAACTCGTTGGTTTGATCCATAGTGAGGTGAACACGGTGATAATCCGCATAGGTCATTTTGACCTTCATGAGCACGTTGGCCACCTTGTCCGCATGTTGGCCTTCGGCTTCCCGGTTTTCGGCAGCGGCGATCTCTCGCTTGATGCCCCGCTTGCCCCACCAGGGGATCTCCTGTTGGAAGAGATATTTATATGTTGCCGAACGGCCAGGGAGGCCGCGAGCGTTTTCCGAGATGTCATCCAGCGTCAGCTGGAATTTTGGGTCCGGCAGGGCATCGGACCCTTGAACCCGGGCTTGGGCTGCTTCTGTCTCCAGAGATGCCGCTGCCAACTCCGGATTCATGGCGCGGGCACGGATCAGCAACTCTTCCACAGAGGCGCCGACCCGTTCGTTGGAGGTGTTCTCCCCGGCCCGAGCCGGATGGGCGGGTCCAATCAGGAACACCGCCAGGAGAAGCCAGGGAACGAGAGATCCTCCGACCAGATTTTTCATGACAGGCCGTTTGTTGGTCTTAAAGAGTGGCATAACATGGCAGCCATGTAGCATATCGATTTGTCATTTTGTCAAGGGGCCGCCATATGGTCATGAGACGCATGGCGCCGGTGGAAAGATCGTGGTAAGGAGATTCGAGCGGATGACGACGATCACCCAGATCGGAAAAATCAAAATCAGTGTTTATGCCGACGACCATAACCTGCCCCATTTCCATGTGGCGTCTCCGGAAGCAGATGCCATCGTTTGCATCAGGGATATGGTCGTCATGGGGGGAGATGAGGCCCATGCCCACGTTAACGCCGCTATCGAATGGGCCAAAAGGCATCGCGAAAAAATCGCCCTGGCCTGGATCGACATGAACGGATAAGGAGATTGCCATGCAGGCCCACCGCGTTGAATCCGTACACGCCATTCCCGGCACGCTTACCCTTGTCGTGAAATGGCGAAATGGTGTGGAAGATGCCGTTGATATGACGCCGATCATTCAGAGATCGGCTCCGTTGCGTCACCTGGAAAATCCTGATCTGTTTTCCGAGGTCGAAGTGATCGATTGGGGTTGCGCCGTGGGTTGGCGCGGCGACTTGGGATACGGCGCCGATACTCTCCATGAGCAGATCCGTCAGCAAAACATGAAAGTCGCTGGATGAACGCCGAGGACGGCGCCCCGGTGGGGTCCGGGGCGAAGCCCTGACAAAGGCTTTCATGTCCAGGTTTTTCTTGAAAGGGCGCCGACTTGAGAGTGTGTGGTGGGAAGATTCAACGATCACTACCCGACAAGTGGGCGGCCCAGTTTTTAAAAAACGTCTGCGCAAAAGCGTAGCTGTCGGGTGTCCCAAAGTCGATAAACGGGTAAGTGTCCACCATGGCGGCCAGGGAGCCGGGGGCCATGGCGTGCAAAATGTCTTTCTCCAGAGACGACCCGGCATGGGCGGCAATACGCCGCAACATGGCAGGCTCCATAAGGATGAGACCGGCATAGATGGATCCGGTTCCCTGGCGAGACGGATCTTTTTCGAGAAAGTGTTGCAGCCGGTTGTCGGCGTCAATGCTGACCGAACCGTAGCGGCTCACGTCCGGGACTTGGGTACAAAGGAGGGTTGCTTCGGTTTTTGCCGCCACGTGGGTGGCGTGGAACCGACACAGATTGGCCCCGACAAAAGTGTCCCCGTTGACCAGCAGGACGCGGCGGTCCCGCAGGTGGGGCATGGCATGCCGCAGGGCGCCTGCGGTTCCCAAGGGTTCGGGTTCGATGACCGGCCACATCTCAAGGCCAGGAGGCCCGGGATGGTTGGCCAAATACTCCTGAATGGCCCCGGCGCGGTGCCCCAGGCAGAGCACCACGCGCCGGGCGCCGAAAAACATCAGCCACTCCAGGAGGTACTCCAGGAATGGTCGATCGGCCAGCGGAGCCAGCAGTTTCGGCGTCTGGCCCAAGACACCCCGGACACGGGTGCCCAGGCCGCCCGCCAATACAGCGACCGTGACCGGTTGCAAGCAGTTTGACCGCACCTCAGTCATGGCCTTTGTGTCGGTTAAACGTTGCTGTAACGGGTGTTGCGCAGCATGGTGTACCCCTTGATCAGCTCCTGAATACCCAGATCCAGGCCGTGGGCCGGTTTGAAGCCGGTGGCCTCGATTTTATCGTTGGAGACGATATAGTCCCGTTTGTCTGGATCTTCCCCGATGGGGGCGTCCATGGCGACAAAATGGGGCAGATGGGCCTGGATGCGGGTGCAGAGTTCACGTTTGGAGAGGTTGGCATCGGAGAGGCCAACGTTGTAGATCTCACCCTTCATGTCCGAAAATTTGCCCAAGGCATGAAGGAAGACCCGGGTCACGTCACGGACATGGATGTAGTTGCGTTTGAAGTGCGATTCAAACAACACCACGGCCCGGTCGTGGACGGCGCGGTAGACAAAGTCGTTGACCAGCAGATCGATGCGCATGCGTGGGGACATGCCGAAGACGGTGGCCAGGCGGAAACTGATGGCGTTGGGATGTTGCATCATGGCCTCTTCGGCCTCCACCTTGACGCGGCCATAGAGGGAGATGGGCCGCAGGGGGGATTTTTCATCGCAGTGTTTGCCGGCCTCGCCGATGCCGTAGCCGGAGTTGCTGACCGGCATCAGCACCCGTTGTTGCGGACTCAACATTTTGCACAACATGACGACGGCGTCACGGTTGATCGAGACGGTGCCGATTTCATCTCGCGAGCAGAGGGGAGCGCCCACCAGGGCGGCAAGGGGGATCACCACGTCCGCCTTTTTGATCAGATCGGCCATGATGCGCTGGTCCCGGCAATCGCCCCGGACGATCTGAAAATCCGGGTTGGCGCACACATGGGCCAAAGAGTTTTGCTGAAAGATGAAGCTGTCCAAAACGGTGACCCGGTGGCCGGCGGCCAAAAACTCCGGAACCATGGTGGAACCCAGGTAACCGGCTCCACCTGTTATCAGAATCGAATGTTTTTCCGTCATGATCGGGTAGCTCCCTTGTGCAATGCAGTTCATAAACATGAAACTTTTCAGAAAGATGAAGCAGAAACAGGTGTGGGGGGCAAGGTAGAGGGGGGGGGCATGGCCCACAGCGAACTTTGCCAATCCAGCATGGGTAAAAAATTGTCCGAATTTTGATAATCGACGGAAAATTCATCTGAATTATAATAGGATTGTTTTTCTTTCTCAACAACAAGTCGAAATTGCACAGGCAACATATCCTTCGTCACCTTTCTGTCTTTGAGAAATCTCAGCAATTTTTCATCCTTTAAAAACGGCACAACCAAAAAGTTCGTCTTTCCGGTTGACATGAAATAATTCACTGAAACAATATTGTCATCTTTGAATTTAAAATCAATATAATTTCTTGGTGGTTTATATAAAAAACTAACAACCTTACCGAGCTTACTGTATTTCCCATTAATTTTCATTCTAGAAAAACTGTTTTCTTTATAGATTATCGGCACCCACTCGCCAAGTCTGAATTTTTTTCCTATAACAGTGTCGTTAAATTTAAACGCATCGGCCATATGCTGGTCTTCACGTCTTCTCAAGAGAATAATTCTGTTTTCGATCACAACAGGAAAATAGCGCAATAATATCTCAACAAAAGCCAGATTGTCTTGCATGACGGGTGTGGCATCAGGCAGCATGACAAACTTGGTGGCCGTGCGTGCAGAGACAAAAAATTTTCTATTCATTTCCAATATATGTTCGTTAGTAGCCGCGAAAGCTATCGGCATGGGGCGTGGATGGTAATTTAGGTCACCCAATAGGGGAATACCAGGGTTGGAACCAAAAAAATCCACCGTTGCTTGACCGACAGTTTTGATAATTGTGGGGATAGAAGCCTTAACATTCTCGGCGCTTTCTTGGTATTTGACGCCCTGCTTGTTCATATTGCGCCGTAAATCCAAGACAAAACTAATGTTATTAATGGCGCGGTCAACAATAACATACCTGAAACCCTCTGATACTCTTATCGTGTGGTTTGGTAAGTCAATAGACATGCTATAAACGAACCCAATTGTTATCACAATAAAAAATTGACCGAAATGATATCGTGTCACCCAAGATATATCATGCCGCACCTTGTTATGGGTTGCGGTCGGCGACGAACAGCCAGGACTATCGACACAGGTATCTGGTGATTGTTTTACAGGATACGTCGCAGTCCGAAAATAACGCATAATTTTATTTTTTGTGTTGGTTAACTCATTAGAGTATCCTAGTAAAATTAGCGGAAACAAGGCCAATATGGGCCGGAAAAAGACCTGCATATGTTGGCCATCGGCCCTGACAAAACCATGCTTCCACATGGCAAAGAAGATAAATGTTTGTGATAATATCATGCCAAGACGAAACTTATTCGAGATTAAATCGCCAAGTCGCAGTATAATGTTCAGTAAAATAACGGCCCATACGGACATGGCGCCCCAGAAATATAAAGGTTTTTCGTATCGCGCTGCAAATTCATTGTATCCATCTGTAAATAAAAATATTGACATCATGTAGCGTGGGAGAGTGTCTAATGTTTGAGCAGAGGAAATCCAAAAAAATATAAAAGATGCAAAAAATACTGAACACAGAATGAATGTCTCAGCGAATCTTTTTTCCGAGATACGTAACAAAAACAAACTGACAACGAGAATCAAAACAATGACGCTGTACATTGTTTTCGCCATCATTAATATCGATAAATTAATCATCAAAAATATTTCAAATATGGAAACCGATTCGGAGAGAATCGTCTTTTTCTTGGCTGTTGAAAAGAGGTATTGTGCAGATAATACCAAAAAAACATAACTGCCGCCTGTTAACAAAAATCCACCCCAGGTAAGGCTGGTCAACAGAATAACAACAAAGTGGACTGTGCGCCCTGTTTGTGAGGAGATGTCATGGGATGCAAAAAAAATCATGCGAATTGTCAATAATAAGTTAATAAAAGTATAAATAATTTTTTGATATTCATATAATCCCGTATAAATATTGGGGTAATTTAATAACCCAAGGGGACCAATGTTTTGAATGACCTGCACACCAAATTGGTAACCTTTTTTCAGATAAAATTCGTAGCTTAACTGGCTACCCAGATCATGCTGGGCGGTTGGGATATCGAACGGAAAGGCCATGTTGATCGACAAGATCAGCACAGTGTACAACGCGACGCACGCCCACGAGTATGTTTTAGTTGATAAAATACTCGAATAACCGGAATGATCCGGGCGGGGTTGTGCCATTGATTGCATTGACTGCCTTGTCATACCCTGTTGCGCGTCGCATACGCCCACCCGGCGTTCGCACGGCGTCGCGACACATTTTCCCTGATCTGAAGAGGAAACCAGCGGGACGCGGGGGGGATCTATTTTATCTCTGTCATGCTGTCACGCGGGGAGAGAATCGGGTTGGTCACGGGCCAATAGATGCCAAACCGTGGGTCGTCCCAACGGTAGGTGAATTGACTGGGGCGATCGTAGTAGGTGGTTTGTTTGTAGTTGAAGATGGAAAATTCGCTGAGGATCAGATGTGAGGTGCCATGCCAGGGCGGAATCAGCACCTGCCGCCGGTTGACACTCGACAGGGTGAAGGGAACCCACTGACCGAACAGGGGGGAGTTGGGGTCGCAGTTCACCACCACCAGATAGAAGCGGCCATAGGGGCAGGAGACCAGTTTCCAGGTTTCGCCATCGCCGTGGATGCCGCGCAGCACGTGCAGGTGGGAGGAGGAGAGATCATCCTGGACAAAATCCATGGTGATGCCGGCGGCGTGATACGCCTCCCGGTTGTAGGTCTCGACATAATAGCCCCGAAAATCTTCGAAGACGGTCAACGGGTGGATCAACAGCACGCCGGGCAGTTTGGTTTTTTCGACTCTGAGTGGTGACGACATGGGCTCCTCTCTGGCCTGTTGGCAGGGCGGCAGGTCACTGTTGCAAACAGCGACCCACGTTTTCGGCAATAACCTGGGCGTCGCAGCCGTTTAATTGATAGAGGTACTCCCGGTTGCCAAATTTTGACATGTATTCATCCTGGAAGCCGAAGGAGAGCATTTTTTGCGACAGGCCATGCCGATGATGCACGGATCGAAGCAAAGCATCCAGACCACCCTTGTCGGTGAACCCCTCTTCCATGGTGATGATGTGATGGCAACCGGCCAGGGCCTGGACCAGTTTTTCCTCGGCGACAGGTTTCAGCAGGAAGAGGTCGATGACGCCGACCTGACCCGGTGCAAAGCGGGCGGCGACCTCCAGGGCGATACGGGTCATGTGGCCCGTGGCGACGAGCATCACCTGTTGGCCCGGGCGCAAGGTACAAAATCCCTCTTTGGCTGGCAGCGGTCGTTCGGCGGAGTAGATAGCGGGAAAGGCCTTGCCATCCAGGCGGATATATTTGGGCTTGGGCACTTCCAGGGCATAATCCAGGAAGTCGGCGGCTCCGTACCAGTCGCAGGGGGAGAAGAGGTGAACGTTGGGCAGGGCGCGAAATGTGGTGAGATCTTCCAGACAGTGGTGGGTGGGACCGGAAACGTCATAGCTCACCCCGCCGCCCACGCCGATCAGGTTGACATTGAGCGGATGGTGCTGGGCCATCAAGGCCAGATCGATGCGGATCTGCTCAAAGGCGCGCAAGAAAAACGGCGCAATGGCATAGGCAAAAACCTTGAACCCCTCCAGGGCAAGGCCCGTCGCCACGTTGACCATGTTTTGCTCGGCAATGCCGACGTTGATGAACCGGTCGGCAAAGTCGGCGCGCACATGGTCCAGAATGGGGGCTCCCATGTCGGCGGAGAGAAAAAAAATATCTTCATCGGTGCGCATGCGGTGATAGATGCGTTCGATCAGCGAATCCCGCATGGTTTTCCGAACGTCGGCGCTCATGGCAACTCCCCGAGGATGCGATCCACTTCCTCTTCCTTGAAGACTTTGACGTGACACAGGGGATCCCTCTCCAACTCCGGGACGCCCCGTCCTTTGACTGTATCCGCGACCAGGGCCTGGGGTTTGCCAGGGGGGTGTTGCACCATGTCGCGCAGACGCTCCTGGATGGCCCCCACATCGTGACCGGCGACTGTTTCGACATGCCAGCCAAACTGACGCAGTTTTTCAGGAAAGGGCGCCAGCCCAAGGATATCGACCTGGCGTCCCAGCATGGAGACCTTGTTGTCATCCAGGATCATGATCAGGTTATCCAGGCGATGGAAACCGGCAAACATGACGGCTTCCCAGATGGCGCCGGAGTTCATTTCGCCATCGCCGGTGAGGACAAAGACCTTGCGGGTGGAGCGGCGTTTGCGCAACGCCAGGGCCATGCCGCAGCCGACCCCCAGCCCATGTCCCAGGGAGCCGTTGGTGGTTTCGATGCCGGGGACGATCGCCTCGGGGATGACACCCAGGATGGACTCCGGCTTGGCGATGCGTTCCAGCTCCTCGCGTGGAATGTACCCACGGTCGGCGAGAATGGGATAGAAGGAGATGCAACCATGCCCCTTGCTCAGGATGAGCCGGTCCCGATCCGCCCAATGGGGATGGGCCGGGTCGTGGCGTATCACCCCGCCGTAGTAGAGGGCGCAGAGGATTTCGACGCACGAGAGGGAGGAGGCCAAACGGGTGCCGGGGGCCAGTTTGTGCAGGCGCACCGTCTCGCGCCGGACCCAACGGGACTTCTCTTGCAAATATTCCAGGGAGTCGTTCATGTATGCTCCAGGAGTTGGCGTCGCAGGGGAATGGCCGTGACGCTGCGGAGATGGTCGAGGGTTTCCTGACCAAATCGGTCCCGCACCAGATCCAGATAGGGGGGATGGTTGAAGTAGGTCTGGAACGCCTTGTCACGAAAGGCCAGAATGTCGGCTGCCGACAGATGGTCATTGGCCAGGGGCCGGGTTTCGTAGGCGTGCTGCGAATAGAAATGCCATTTTTCGGGCAGGGCGAGCCCCTTTTCCACGGCCATTTTGTAAAGGGCGGAGCCCGGATAGGCCATGGCCGAGTAGAGGTTGGCGAATTCGGTGTTCAATTCCAGGGCCAGATCCAGGGTGGCCTGCATGCGTTCGTGGGTGTCTTCCGGCAGGCCGAACATGTAATTGCCCATCACGTGGATGCCGGCGCTCTGGATGCGGCGGACGGTCTGGATGATCTCCTGGTCCTGGAGGGTTTTTTCGGCGCCGTCGCGGACATAGGCACTGGCGCTTTCAATCCCGAGGGCGAGCCAGCGAAAACCGGCCTGGCGCAGCAGCCCCAGGAGTTCGTCGTACACTGTATCCACGCGGGCATAAGCCCAAATGTTGAGGTCGAACCCCCGTTCGATCAGTTTTTCGCAAATGGTCCGGACATGCCGTTTGTTGAGGACAAACATTTCGTCCACAATTTTGATGTTTTTGACGCCATGGTGCTCCACCAGGAAGGCGATTTCGCGGACCACGGTTTCCGGACTCCACATCCGGTAGGAGGGCTTGCCGAAGGGGGCGTTGATGCAGCAAAAATTGCAATGGAACGGGCACCCCAGCGAGGTGAACAGGGATGCGTAGGGGGAGCGGTTATGGATGTCGCCGAAGCAGTGCCAGTTGTGGGCGCGATAGCGCTCCATGGGGAGCAGATCCCAGGCGACGCCGGGCATCTCCGTGTCCAGATCCTGGATCAAGGGGGCATGAAAGCGGGGCGGAACGATCTTGTTTTCCGAACGCCACCAAAGGTCCGGGATGGCGGAAAAATCATGGGCCCCGGCCTGCAAGGCGCGCAGCGTATCGCGTATGGTGATAGGCCCTTCGCCACCACAGACAAAATCCACGTTCTCTTCGCGCATGGTTTGTTCCGGCAAGGCGGCGGGATGGGTGCCGGTCATCAGCACGCGGGCGTGGGGGGCGGCTTCCTTGATCAAACGGGCGATGGTGCCTGCCGAGGTCATGTTTTGCGTGGAGGCCGAAGGTTGGTAGCCGTAAACCGGCAGGACGATCAGGGTGGCGTGAAAATCTTCGACGGCAACCTGGGCCGCTGTGGCAGCGGGAACCATCATGGCCGGGGTGTCGTAGATTGCCACCCGAAAGCCCAGACGTCGCAGATAGTTGGCAAACAAACCGGCAAACACCGGAGGCTCGATGGCGCTGATCTGGTCGCCCAGGCCCTGGTAGATTTGTTTCCGGTCCCCGGGATTGATCAACAGGACATCAACTTGCTCTGACATGATCCGTTCTTTGGTCCGTCTTGGGGTGAGGCGCAACTGGAACGACACTCCGAACCGAGCACTCTAAATGTTTGGGTTCATAAAGACAATCGCCATTTTTTGTCAGGTTGCAACTGGTGGATTTATTTGGTCTCTTTTTTGTTCCAAACTTTGGCGTCAGGCTGACGGGGGTACGGCAAGCGGTTGCGCCTCTTGACAAAAACCAGAAAAAAAGGAGAATCAGCTACCGGTTTGTTGTCGTGTCGCAACCGATGCGGAGCCATCCCAGGAACAGGATATTTTCTTCATGGAATCAGTCCAAAACACAGATGCTTCTCCGGAAAAGCTTCCCTTGCTCTCCGTTGTTTTTTCGTTGCGCAACGAAGAAGATGTCTTGCACGAGCTTTTTTCCAGGCTCTACAAGACATTGGATCAGCTTAAGTTGCGCTATGAGCTGGTTTTTGTCAACGACGACTCCACGGACCGCACCCTGGAGATTCTGAAGGAGCATGCGGCAAAGGATCCACGGGTCAAAATCATCAACACCTCGCGGCGTTTTGGCGTGATTCGTTGCTTTTTGGCGGGCTTTCGTTATGCCCGGGGCGATGCGCTGGTCTACATGGATGCGGATCTACAGGATCCTCCGGAATTGATCGCCACCCTGGTCGAAAAGTGGCGCGAGGGGGCCGATGTGGTCCACACGACACGCACCAAACGCCTCGGCGAAAGCCCCATGAAGATGTGGCTGACGCGCCAAGCCTACCGCATCATCAACTTCGTGGCCGACATCAAAATACCCATCGATACCGGGAATTTCAAGCTCCTGACCCGGCGGGTTGTGGAGCAGATCCTCTCCATAGGGGAACAGGAGCCGTTTTTGCGGGGCCTGGTGGTTTGGGTCGGTTTCAAACAGGTCTACGTTCCATATGAGCGGCAGCCCCGCTACTCTGGAGAGACCCATTATCCCCTTTTTGGCAGCATCAATCCGACCCGCTCTTTTGTCACGGGCGTGATCTCCTTTTCCTCGGCGCCGCTCTATTTTGCCCTGGTCATGGGGTTGATGGTCTCCGCGGGTTCTTTCTTCTATTTGGTCTTTGTGGTCGTGACGCGATTGTTGTACGGTTGGCACCAGCCTGGTTGGCCGGCCATGATGGTAACCATGCTGTTTTTGGGTGGGACGATTTTGTTCACGATTGGCGTGTTAGGCCTGTATGTCGGTAAGATATACAACCACATCAAGGGCCGGCCACTTGTGGTCATCGAGAGCACCGTTGGCGTGGAGGATGGTTTCCGCATTGAACCACGCCCCGGGCCGTGAGGGGTGGCTTCCCGGTCGGTTGCACGGGGGTGGAAGTGGAAGATGCTCCGGGAGTGACGCTTCTGGCCCGGCAGGGGGTGTATGAAAACAGCCGGTTCCATGTACATGCC
This sequence comes from Magnetococcales bacterium, assembly GCA_015231175.1. Taxonomy (NCBI): domain Bacteria; kingdom Pseudomonadati; phylum Pseudomonadota; class Magnetococcia; order Magnetococcales; species Magnetococcales bacterium. The sequence goes on from JADGBZ010000002.1 coordinate 66,097, forward strand.
GATCGGATTCGCGACGGTTTGGGGCGGGAGGTGGCTGATTTTTTGGTGGTAGCGCCCAAGGCCAGGGGGCGGGAGGGCGTCTCGGGTTGTGTGGTCTTGCCCGTGGTGGCGGGTCGTTTTGTCCTGTTGCGCATCTTCCGGCACCCCGTCTCCCGTTGGATCTGGGAGGCCCCGGGTGGCTTTTGCGACCCGGGGGAGAGCTCCCTGGAAACGGCCCGGCGCGAGTTGCAGGAAGAGACCGGCCTGGTTTGCCCCCCCGGGCGCATATGGGATCTGGGTTGTTTCAATCCGGCTCCAGGATTGCTGAATGCCCGGGTAGCCCTGGCTGTGGCCATGGATTGTTTGCCGGGATCAGGTCAGGTAGAAGGAGAACTTGGCCTTTTGCCGGGTTGGCGGGAGTTTACCCCTGCCGAGGTTTTTTCCCTTGAGGCGCGTGGGGAACTCCAGGATGCCGCCACCTTGTTGGCGTTTTACCGTTGCATGGTGCGTTTTCCCGAGCAGTTTGGCTCATTCACGTCGCCAGATGTGTGTGGAGAATAAGAGATGATCATCAGCCGCACCCCTTTTCGGATCTCCTTTTTTGGTGGTGGCACCGACTATCCCGCCTGGTTTCGCGAGCATGGGGGCAAGGTGCTGGCGACGGCCATCAATAAATATTGTTACATCAGCGTGCGCCCTTTGCCGCCGTTTTTTGAACACAAATCCCGGGTTGTCTACTCCCTGGTCGAGATGGTCCAATCCCATGATGAGATCAAACACCCCGCCATTCGGGGGATCCTCACCGATTGGGGGATCGAACAGGGCCTGGAGATCCACCATGATGGAGACCTGCCGGCCCGGGCCGGTTTGGGCTCCAGCTCCTCGTTCACGGTTGGTTTGTTGCACGCCTTGCATGCCTTGCAGGGACGTATGGTGACCAAGAATGAACTGGCCCGTGAGGCGATCCGCATTGAACAGGACGTGTTGCAGGAGCATGTCGGTTGTCAGGATCAGATCATGGTGGCCTGGGGTGGTTTCAACGCCGTCGAGTTCAAACAGGACGGCACCCATGAGGTCGTCCCCATCATCCTGGCCCCGGAGCGTCGCGTGGAGTTGGAAAGTTCTCTGATGCTGTTCTTTACCGGCAAGACGCGCTTCGCCACGGATGTGGCGGCCAAACAGATCAAAAATATTCCGAAAAAAATCAATGAGCTTACCCAGATGCAGGGCATGGTGGACGAGGCGATCGACATTCTGCGCGACATCCGCCGGCCCATCGACGACTTTGGCAAGTTGTTGCATGAAAGCTGGCAGAGAAAACGTTCCCTCTCCGATGCCGTGACCACACCCCTTGTTGATGAAATCTACTCCGAGGCCATGGCGGCGGGAGCCAGCGGGGGAAAGTTGCTGGGGGCTGGAGGCGGGGGGTTCATGGTGTTTGTGGTGCGGCCCGCTTTGCGGCAGCGCCTGCGCGAACGGCTCAAAAATCTGCTGCACGTCGATTTTTCCTTCAACAACGATGGCAGCAAAATTATTGTCTTCAATCCGGAAGATGCCGTTTCCTGACGCCACGCAAGACAACCAGGTGCGCCGGATTGCGCTGGAGCGAATCCGGCTGTCTGGATTTCGTTATCACTCGAACGATATGACCAGTTTCTTCCCAAAGATGGCAGCCGCTTTTTCAAGTTGCTTCAAAGATGGGCAGTGATGCGGATCCTCCAGCCGTTTGGCTGCCGGCCAGGAAGTTCCCATGGTTCGGGCAACGTCGGCCATGGATCGACCTTTTCTGGCCTGACGGATGAGCATGGCGGCCTGTGTCTTGGCATCCGGGGCCACGAGATACGCGCCGACTGCCTTGGGGGTGGGTTGGGGAATGTCCATTCCTTCATCCATTCGCCCGTTCAGGGTCATCGACAGCACCTTGGAAGCGTTGGATAAGACATCCTCCAAGGTATCTCCCTCGGTGAAGGCCTCTTCCAAATCAACGAATTGCGCGAGGAATCCCCCGTCCTCGGGTGTCAAAATGGCGGGATAACGGATATCCATGTTGCGATCCTTATTTCAGCTTGATGCCCGTTTGGCGTTCGATTGATGCAAGCGTCCCTGGTTTTACATCCTTGGATCCGTGGAGTGGAACGGAAGTGCGCCCGGAACCTTTACCTAACGGACATGACTGCCTTCCTGGCGTAAAACGAGCCACCCTCCCGCTTGCAACCGTTTGATGATCTCGTGTCCGTTCATGCCTGTAACAATATATCAATTTTGATCTATAGACAAGGAAAATTGGCCAAGGATGCCATGCAAAGAATGACCATGGCCATCCTTGGCAGGGCGAGATTGCGCAGAGGTGAGGAGTTTTGGCTGGGGTGTCCGCTAGGAGGGGGTCATCGTCCAAGCCGCCACCGCTTCCGTCAGGGCATCTCTTCCATCGGGTTTGAACCAACCGCTGATCAGGGCGGCTCCCCAGGCGCCTGTTTGGGCCACTTCCTGGAGGCCTTTCAGGTCGATACCGCCGATGGCCACCAGGGGGAGGGCGGTGTGGCGGCATGCCGTGGCCAGGGCTGCGATGCCTCGGGCTGTCAGGGCATCGGCTTTGGTGTGGGTGGCGAAGATGGGGCCGAAGCCAATGTAGTCTGCCCCACTTTGTTGGGCGGCGGCGACCTCATCCAGGGTGTGGGTGGAGAGTCCGATGATCCGCTCCCGGCCCAGAAGGCGTCGGCAGACAGCCACAGGCAGGTCATCCTGGCCGACATGCACGCCGTCGGCCTCCAGTGCCAGGGCCAGATCCACCCGGTCGTTGATGATGATGGCCGTTGTGGGAGCCGCGCTTCGCAAGGCGGAGACCCAACGGGTCATGAAGTGGTATTGCTCAAGACCACTCCCCTTGCAACGCAACTGCACCAAGGATATGGAAGAGGCGCCCAACTTCCGGGCCAAACGTTCCGGCCCGTCTCCCTGCAACCAGGATGGGGCATGTCGCGCCAACCAGGCAAAGTCCAGAATGGGGTAGAGGCCACCCTGAGAGGGGTGCAGGGTCATAGGTGGGAAAACAGTTCTTGATCGATTTTGTCGGCATCGCCCAGGTTGAATGCGACCAGGCGGCGCAGGTGACTGAAACTCTCCACGTCCATCTCCTCAAACCGGATGGCGGCGCCGCGTTGGGGGTGGCTCCATAACACCTTGCCCCGAATGCGCAACGCATCCTCTCCCAGGGGGAGGATGCCTAGAACCGTCTCTCCAGAGGCGGGGAGACTCTCGCACCAAAACAGCATCCCCTTGAGGCTGATGTCGTTGAAGGCGCCGGGGTACGTTTTGCCGTTGGCGCCGGTCAAGACCAACTCATGCTGGAAATGGACCCGCGAATAGCCGCGGCGCTCTGCATCAGACGGTGCGGTTCCCTGGTTCATGGAGACATGCTCCTATTCAATCTTCGTAACCATTCAGCATCCGGCAAGGAACCGGGACTCAGGGGGCCGACTCCCCGACAGGGCCTCAGACAGCGTTCTGGTGGGGTTCGGGGCGAGGCCCTGACAAAGGCTTTCATGTCCAGATTTTTCTTGAAATGGTGCCGAATCGTTACCAATCTTTCATGTCAAAGCGTGTCCAGAAAGGGCATTGTACAGCTGTATGACATGGTTTGTTACAATCATGTGAAGTCTCTGTCATATCCGGGCAGTTGGTCAAGGGATGAAAGCCAAGCAGATCACGGGCCAAAATGTTTTTTGAGGATCGTTGCGATGCGTCCGGCGGCCTGACCGTCCCAAAGTTCCGGGAGACGCCCTCTTTTGCCGCCTTCTGACATTATTTTGGCAACCGCCGCAAGAATGTGGGCGGGTTGGGTTCCAACCAGGGTGTTGGTTCCTTGGGTGACGGTCACTGGACGTTCGGTATTGTCCCGCAAGGTGAGACAGGGAACCCCGAGGGCGGTGGTCTCTTCCTGGATGCCTCCGGAGTCGGTCAGGACCAGGTGGGCCTGGGAGAGCAGGCTTAACATGTCCATATAGCCCAGGGGGGGTGTGGTCAGGATGTGTTGATGGTGCTGTTGTTTCAGCAGGCCGGCGGTCTGCATCTGCTGGGCGGTTCGTGGATGCAGGGGAAAAATCAGGGGAAGTTGCTGGCTGACTTCTCTCAGACAGATCAACAGTTGTTCCAGGTTTTCCGGATGGTCCACGTTGCTGGGGCGGTGCAGGGTGACCACGCCGTAGGCGCCCTTTCTGCCAGGGCTTGGGGAGATGGGGATGCGATCACCACCGGGCCATTTTCGGATGACGGCGGCAGCCTGGGGAACCTGCGGCAGCATGCGGCGCAGGGTGTCGATCATCACGTTGCCGACAAAATGAATGCGCTCCGGGGGAATGCCTTCCCGTTGCAGGTGTTCGTGGGCCGTTCTTTCGGTGGTGAAAAGCCAATCCGCGATCTGGTCGGTCAGGATGCGGTTGATCTCTTCAGGCATGGAGCGGTCGAAGCTGCGCAAGCCGGCTTCGACATGGATGACCGGCACCCCCTTTTTGCTGGCGACCAGGGCGCAGGCCAGGGTGGAGTTGACATCACCCACCACGAGGACGGCGCGGGGTTGCCAGCGGTCGATGATCGGCTCGAAGCGTTGCATGATGGTGGCGGTTTGCACGGCGTGGCTTCCCGAGCCGACCCCCAGGTCATCATCGGGTTCGGGTATGCCCAATTGCTGGAAGAAAGCCTCCTTCATGGCCGCATCGTAGTGCTGGCCGGTGTGGACGAGGCGGACGGGCAGGGGGGTGGGCGGTTGCTGCAAGGCGGGCAGGATGGCCGCCATCTTCATAAAATTGGGGCGCGCACCCACCACGCACAACAGGGGCGATGTCACGAAAACACCTAAAGGTCCGACGGGCCGCCAAAAAGGATTGAAAAACTGGGATGGAGGTCCAGGAGGAAGGGCTGTGCCCTTCCTCCTGGTGGGGTTCGGGGCGAAGCCCCGACAAAGGCTTTCATATCAACCTCTCTTCACAAACCATTCAGTACCCATGGGGTTCGGGGCGAAGCCCTGACAAAGGCTTTCATGTCCAAGCTTTCCTATCCAAGCCTTTCCAGTTCAACATTCTGCCAAAACCTCCCATCCTTTTCACGGATTTATGGCGGAAAGACGTTGAAACGCATCCTCTTTCTTCAGGCTTGGATCGGATTGCGCAATCTCGTCAAGAATATGGGTAATATCGTTCTGTGGTATAGTCTCTTTGCTGACGATTTTATCCAAGAGTTTCAGCGTATGTTTTGGGAAGCGGGAAGTTAGCTTGGATGTTTTGTTCTTCTCGATAAGAAATAAAACCGAGCCTCCCCGTTTCTCTGGGCAAAGTTGATCCTCGATGGTATCAACCACATCCGGGAACGCACTATCCGCTGAAATGGCCAGCATGGCGAGTTCTTTGGAAATATCTTCAGATTTATCCTTTGGACGTGTTGGCCATGCACGTTTTAACCACGGCCCCATTGCCTCTTTCCACAAGGTGGGTGCTTTTTCTCCCGCAGCCTGTACCATATCTCTGAGCGCCGAGGCAACCATGGCCAAACTGGTGGTGTTCATGCTGAAGAGTACACTGTGCGATTCATCCGGAGAGATGCCCCTGTCTGGTGGTATGGCTATATGAATGAATAATTGAATCCCGTTGTCGCGGACATCTTCCGGAATCTTATCAAGATGAGAGAGTATCTTAAAAAATATTCCCTTGAATACAGGAAGAAATTTTTCTGAGTAACGAGGAGAAGAGAGATAGCCCTGCCATAGATATTGATTGAATGTGTCCATATGATCGACATCCATACGACATAACAGGGTGTTTTCTGTCCAAACTGGATCGATAGAGAAGAGGTGTAATAGATTAAGCGCTAAACGTACCCGAGCCAGATCGACTGATGGCCCTTCATCCTTGGTGATCCTGTCGAAGCATGGTTGTAATCGCCTGGGTAATCCCGGGGGTTCACCGGGAGGCACTCGCGGAAAATGGTTTGCCAACTCATCAAGAAGAATCTGTCCTAAAATACCGCCAGAATGGTTGTAAGACATGTTGAAATCAAGGTTATCCTCTTGTGCTTCTTCTTTGAGAGACGCATCCCACATTTTTTGCCATAGTTTTAGTTGCAAGTGTTCGTCCAGGTCATTTCGAAAATGTTGTAACCAATTTGCAGGCGTGGCGTTCATTTCGGTCAATATTTGCAAAGGCATCACGTTTAAAATGCTTGCAATTTTCCCGATAATGCTATCCTGAGGTGTTTCAGATTGTCGATGACGGGACAAAAAGTCGGCCCATGGAAAAACAAACCAGTGACCTTGATCGGCGGCGTTTTTGAGTAACGTCAGTGCAGATTCGAAATTTTCTTTGCAAAAATCACCCCATCCATCTCCGTTCCACTTGTTTTTCAAAGGATTATCTTCTCGCGCCTTTGTCCGGCGGATAAAGTCTTCGGTGGTCATTTTGGAAAAATTTTGTGAAACTTCCCCTTCGTCAGGGCCAAACCGTTGTACACCAGTGCTATACCTTGCGAATTCCTCGGCATGGTCTTGCTGTGGTTCCAGTTGATGCTTGAGACGGATTTCGTTGAATTTATTTCGGGTATCGTGTGGCAGTTCCACTTCCGATTCAATCAATTTGAGCAATCGAAGCCACACCGCCCGCTCATAAAAGGATGCCGATTCTTCTTCAATGAGATTCGGGAAAGCAGTTTTAAACCGGGCATAATCTCCTGTAATGGCCTTTGTCAATCGAAGCACATCTTCATGTGTAAGATCTCGACCGCGTTTGCGCAAAAAACGGCAAGTTTCACGTTGGGTATCAGTGGCCCACAGCGATGGAAAGGGATGATTCAGCAAAAGTTCCAACCCAAGGCTGACCCCGTGTTTGCTGTCTTGCGTGGCGGCATACAAGGCCAAACGCTGAAAAATTGGATAAGCAATATATTGCCAGCGCTGCGCCAGTCGAGAGGCCCCATCCGGGTCTCGTTCAAACAAGGCATCGTAGGCGTCCCGTACAAGGGCAATCAACTGCACCCATCCTTTGGGGCGCGAGTTCTGGTCATGAGGAGAGATGGAGGGGTAACTCTCGCACGTCCAATCTTTTTCGGGTGATGCCTCGCCAAACACCTGGAGCCACTCCATCGCCTCTTTCAACCGCATGGTGAGGTCATCAGCCATGATGGCCAATGTTCCTTCCCAATCGATAGCGTTGCCCTTGGATTGATTGATGTTATCAAAGTGGCTCCGGGTACCAACCAACTCGACATCCATGACGTACCAATCTCCGGGTTGGTTGGGATCCGGGTTTGCCTTACCAAACACGTTTCTGAAGAATTTATAATTTTCAGATTTAAAAACCGGAATGGGGCGCAGATGGTCCAAAAATGATCTGATGGCAAAGGGATTATTCGGATCCAACGGAGGGAATGTCGGAAGAACCCGTGTGTTTTTCAAGGACAAGGTGTAGGCGTAGTCATCATCCGCAAGAACCCGCCATATTTTGGCCAAGGCCGAGGGAATAGGTGGAGAGCTGTTTCCGAGAGCGTGCTGAACTTGAGACCGAAGGCGCAAATGCAGCACGCATCCCTCTCCAAAGGCCCATTCAAGAGTCTTCGGGCTATCCAGATATTGGGCAATCCAACGACCTAAATGAAACACGGCTGGGTGGATATCCAGATGGTCGGTCAAGGTTCTGGAAACCAGGGGAACGTCGATGGGTTTTCCATCGTTGCTTTGGCCAATGGACTGACTCAAGATCCCATTTTTCTGCAAGGCCGCAAGCCATTGCGGACCGGGACGATCTTTATCTTTCAGGTCGGCGAAAAATTTGGCGGCATCGACATTTTGGAGTGCCCAGGTGAGTTCCTTAATGACCGGATCATCATCATTCGAGGGTGGCGTTCGTCCAAGCTCCCTGAATTTTTGGTTCCTTGCATCACGGCCTTGGCGATGGTCATCCGCCCATTTCTTCAACCCCTGCCACAACTTTTCGTGATGGTTGGTCGCGTCATAGGGCAGTGGTTCCAAACCCTTCAATTTCCATACTTGTTCAGCATCTTCCTTGTTTTTGTGGTCTTCATCACCGCCCCAGGGAGCAAAAGCATAAGGTTTTTTGAAAAGCGCATACCCCCTGCGGGCCGCCGCCAGGGCGCTGACCAGGTAACGCATGGTGGGGTCTTCGACCCGATAACCCAGAAAGAGAACATGATAGTGGCGAAACAGATCGATCACAAACCGGCGTGCCCATCCTTCCAACAGGTAGGCCGTGCCAAAATCTGCCACACTCAACACCAACCCCAGATTGTCTGGAGTGTTATCCAACTTTCCGTGCAGATAGATCAGGCCATTCAATGTATCTGGCCTGGCTGGCGGGAGAGCAGGCGCTGCATGAATGGACGTGTCGTGATTGGAATCCTCGTCTCTGATGGATTCTAGAGCAATCTCGAACAAACAGTCAAAGTTGGTTGTGACCAATCTGCCACGCGGCTTGTCGAGATCGGCCAATCTGGCCAGAATAACATGATGATCAGAAATTTTGTTATTTTGAGACAGGTGGTGTTTGACGCGCTGGCGCACCTTTCTTGGGTCAAATCCACCATCCTCAGCGGCTTCCAAAAAGCCCAAAGCTTCATCAAATTTGTTGTTTTCATACGCCTTCCATGCCAACGCTTCCGTGCTTCCTGGCATACAACCCGTTTTCTCTGGCAGTAAATCCGTAAAAACATTCTTGACCAGTTCCTCGAAGGAGGGCATCCCCGCAGGCATGGAAACACCCGCACCACAAAAGAGGATAACCTCGTCGTCTTCGAGGGATCTGCGCAACTCATCCGGGATAAGGCCCACGGCAGCTCCTGTTTCTTCCAGAAAAGCCTGGATATGAAAGCCTTTGTCAGGGCTTCGCCCCGAACCCCACCAGGGCGCTGCCCTGGACAAAGCCAGGGAGCCAGCCCCCTGGACCCCGATTGGTGGCTGGATCGTTCTCAAACCCGCGTGATCCCCTTGTTGATGGCATGGGAGTAAAAATTGAGGAACAGGATACCGCTCATGCCGAGTTTTGTGCCTTCGATAAGAGTGAGCGCCGACTCGAACAGGCGCCGGTAGCGGGCCAGGTAGGAGGCATAAACATCACCGAAAAACTGTTCGCCGGTTTGTTTCAGGAGGGCATCGGTGCATCCATCTTCCACCAGGTCCAGGACATGGACGAAATAGTCATGCTGGGTGACGCCGAACTCTCTCTTCAGGGCCAGATACTCCCCCTTCAACGCCTCGAAGCGGTCGCCGACGGCCTCTTTGATGTGGGCATTCATGGGGTTGTTGATGCGGGTGATCAAATTTTCAAAATTGACCTGATTGTGGTTCAGCTCCAGGGTGTTGGGGTAGCGGCCAAAGAGACCGTCCCAATGGCGGGCAACACGTTCGGCGCCGGGATCCAGGAAACGATAGCGGGGGAGTTCCCAGGGGTTCTCCGCCTCGATGAGACGATCCTCCTCCTTCAGGCTGTGGTACAGGGCTGAATCCCGGATCAGCATGAGGGTGCAGGAGACCTGGTTCGGGTTGTCGGTCCACTCCAACTCACGCATGAAGGCGATGTTTTGCCGCAGAGAGGCGATGGTGGAGTTGGGACCGAACATGATGAAGCCGATGATGACGTAGAAGAGGTCGATCCTTTTGAGCATGTGCATGGTGGCCACGTTTTGAGCGATGGTCGCACGCTTGCCGTAATAGGCCAACTCCTGCTCCGATCCCGCCTCCAACCCGACGATAACCACATCGACGCCGGCCCGCTTCCACAGGCGCAACAAATCTTCATCCCCGGGCTCCAGAAGGGAGTCCCCCCGCATGTAGACCTTGATGGAAACCGGCAGGCGCCGGCGGATGATGTCCTCGCAAATCTCCCGGGTGCGTTGTTTCCCCTTGCGACCGGGATCCTCGAAAGAGCTGTCGGAAAAATTGAAGATGCGGGCGCGGTATTTCTGGGTCAACACTTCGAGTTCGTCCACCACATTCTTGGGGGAGCGGCCACGCCAGACTTTCCCCTTTTGCAGGCGGGTGTAAAAATTAACGGAGCAGAAGGTGCATTGGGCAATACACCCCCGGGAAGTGAGCATGCGGACGCTGCCCAAAACGCCGCCGTCGTTGGGGTCGCGGGCGGCGGTCTCCAGGGAGTCGCGGGCCGGGAAGGGTAGTGAATCCAGATCGGCGATCAAAGGGCGGGGCGGATTGCGCACGATATGCCCATCGGCATGACGCCACACCACGCCGGCAACGGGCGCCATCTCCCGTTGGCCAAGGGCCAGACGCTGCATGATCTCCAGAAGGGTGTGTTCCCCTTCGCCGTAGACCATGCAGTCGAAAAGGGGTTCCGCTGCCAAAATCTGTTCGGCCAGCGAGGAGAGGAAGGGACCGCCGAGGATCACCATGGCCTCCGGGCGCCTGGCTTTGATGCGGCTGGCGACATCACGCACATTCAGGTAGTTCACCATGTTGAGCTGAAAGCCGTACACATCGGCTGCCAACTGGCTGGCCAGGTGGATCTGCTCCTCCCCCTGGCTGGCAAAGCATTGGTGCAGGAGAACAGGAAAATCATGCGCCCGCAGAAAGGAGGCCAGGTGGCCGATACCGATGGGAACCTCCTGTTCAAACTGATAATCCCCTTCCATGACGACGTTGATCAGGCTCAAGGTCGGCAGGGGGGGGCGGGAAATGTGTGGTCGGTAGGGACGTTCACCCGGCATGGCGTCGGCCTGGGATGGATCATGCAGAGAGGTGGGTTGAAAAGTTTCTGTTTTGGCATCCATGATCAGTTCTCCGGCGCGTCGTTCCTGGGTCAGGTGAAAAAGATGAAATCGTGATCACCCCGATAACCGCAACGCTCATACCACCAACGCCACTCTTCAGGGGTATAAAAGCTTTCGCAGGTCAATTGCCAAGCCAGCAGGTTGGCCTTCTCCTCTTCGTTGCGATAGGACTCCACGGCGATCAATTGACGGCTTCCGCGTCCGACGCGCCGGATTTCGAGGATGGCGCGCTCCAGGTCGTAACAGTACAGGTTATGCAAGGTGATGAGTGAATAGACAAAATCAAAGCTTTGGTCGGCGAAGGGGAGGTGGGTGGCGTTGCCGACCTGAAGAAAGGGTTTCACCTCTTCCTTGGCATGTTCCACGGCGTATGCGGAGATGTCGAGGCCGGCGACATGGACCCCGGGCAACTCCTGGGTGAATTCGTAGAGCAGGAACCCTTTGCCACAGCCGACATCCAGGATGCGATCCCCGGCTTTGAGGCCGTAGTGGTCGATCAAGGCGCGGGCAAAGGGGCGCCAGCGACCGTCATAGCGATGGCCGCCGTAGCCGTAGCGGCGCTCCCCGTCCCAAAAGTCGTAGCCCCACTGTTTGGCCACGGTGGCGCAGGCGGCCTTGTCATCGTCCAGGAGGCGTTGCCGATAGTTGCGGGAGGTGCGCTGGTGCATCTGATCCATGAAATGAACGCGGGCCATACGATGATTTCCTTGCAAAGAAACGAATCGGGGTCCAGGGGGCTGGCTCCCTGGCAGGTCCAGGACGGAGTCCTGGTGGGGTTCGGGGCGAAGCCCTGACAAAGGCTTTCATGTTCAAGCTTTTTTATAAAGGGTGCTGAATCATTACAAAATGTCATACGAAATAACCATGTTCCGGGTCGATGGCGAGGACATCCAGGATGGCCAGGTTTTTACTGTGCGAGACGCAATGGTGTCGGCAATGTGCTGCCGGATTGAAAGTCAAGAGGCGCTGCCGGTTCTCTTCCGAGAACCAGAACTTTTTGAAGGAGCGCTCCCGGATGGAGCCCAGAAGGCCTGTTTGAGTATAGGCCTTGTCCTGACAGGTATAGACCGAAGCGTCGGCGCCGATCACCGTCAAATACTGGAGGAAGGGGCAACGGGTATAGCTCTTGTCGAACCGCTCCTCCAGCTCGTGGTAGTGGTCGATCACGGTAAAATTTTTGTCATTCAGGGCTTTGGCTGCGGAGATCTGAGCGCTGGTCGCGGCCATGATGGGGCGGTGATAGGCGTTGTTCGCCGCGCCGTCGTTGGCCACCACCGCGCCGGAGAATTTGACGTGGTTGACTCCCAACGCCTTGAAGATCTTACAGGCTTCCAGAATGTGTTGATGGTTGTCGTGGGTGACGATGAAACTGATGCCCAGTACGCAGCGGCTGCCCATTTGGGCAAAGTGGCGCATGTTGTCGCACACCCGGGCGAAGTCGCCATCCTTGATGCCACGGGCCTTGGCATAGCTCGCGTCGTCCCAGGCGTCGATGGAGATGCGCACCCAGGTGCCGTGGCGGGCGAAAACCTCGGCCATGCGCCCCTTGAGATTGGCGCCGTTGGTGAGGGTTGCCACGCGGATGCCGCCGGCGGCCAGGCGTTCCACCACCTCGGGCAGAGGCTTGTATACCAGGGGATCGCCGCCGCCGGAGAAGGTGACGGCCTTCACCCCCATGGTGATGCAGTCATCCACAATTTCAAACATTTTATCCCGATCCAGGGTGTCGCGTTCCACCATATCTTCGCCCAACTGCAAATGGTCCACCCGGTAGGCGCAATACCAGCAGTCGTGGTTGCAAACATTGGTGGGTTTGATGCGGATATGGACCGGGGCGCATACACTCCCCTGCTGCAAGGCGGCCAGGTGGTCCGTAAAACGCAAAAATTTCATGGAACTGTAGAGTTTGCTCATCGTACCGGATCCATCTTGGTGCCGTTCAACGCCGTGTGGGAAGGTGATCCAAAACGGCGTTGACGATGTGAAGGGGTTGCAGACCGTAGCGATCCATGAGGGCATCCTGGGAACCATACCCCTCGGGGAAGGCGTCCGGCAGGCCCAGCCGTACCAGACGCGGCAAAGGGGAGGGGAAGGCGTCCATCAGGGTGTCGGCCACGGCGCTGCCCAGACCGCCGATGCGGGAGTGCTCCTCAAGCGTGACGAGCAGGGGGCTGTGTTTTGCCAGGGCGAGGATCGCCGCCGTGTCCAGGGGCTTGAGGGTGTGCATGTTCAAAACGCCGCAGGAGACGCCCTCTTCTTCTTCCAGGAGTTCCGCTGCCTTCAGGGCACGGTTGACCACGACTCCCGTGGCGATGAGGGTGGCATCGTTCCCTTGCCGCAGGGGGATGGCCTGGCCGATGACGAAGGGATCTTCCGCCCGCGAGACCACCGGATCCCCACCCTTGCCCAGGCGGACGTAGATGGGGCCCGGCCAGGCGAGAGTTTGCTCCATGAACCGGCGCATTTCGTCGGCGTCAGCTGGCGAGACGACGGTCATGTTGGGTTGCAGCCGCATCAGGCCCAGATCGTCCACAGCCATGTGGGTGGGGCCCTGGGGGGCGTAAACCAGCCCGCCTCCGTTGCCGATCAGCCGGACCGGAAGATTTTGCAGGCAGAGATCCAGGGTGATCTGTTCCAGGCAGCGGCGCGTGAGAAAGGTGGCGATGGTGTTGACATAGGGGATGAACCCTTCCAGGGCCAGGCCGGCTGCCACGCCGATCAGGTTTTGTTCGGCCACCCCCTCCATGAAGAAACGGGAGGGAAACTCTTTTTTGAGGCCATCCAGGGTGCCCGGTCCGAGATCGGAGCCGAGAAAAATCACTCGGGAGTCCCGCCGGACCAGCTCATGGATCATGTTGTGACAGGCGCGGCGCATCAGACGGCCTCCAGGGCTTGAAACATTTCGGTCAACTCTTCCGGTTTGATGCGGGATTTATGGTGCCACTGCGGGTTTCCTTCGGCCATGGGAATCCCTTTGCCCTTGACGGTATGGGCGATGAGGACGCTGGGTGACCCTTCGGCAAAGGGGAGCGCACGCAACGCCTGTTGCAGGGCGTTCACGTCGTGGCCATCCACCTCCCGCACTGCGAAACCGAAGCTGCGCCATTTGTCGGGCAGGGGGTGCATGTCCAACACTTCATTGACCCTGCCGTAGGATTGCAGTTGATTGCTGTCCACGATGGCGGTCAGGTTGCTCAGGCGATGTTTGTTGGCAAACATGGCCGCTTCCCAGACCGACCCCTCGTTGAGTTCGCCGTCACCCAGGATGACGAAGACCCGGTTTGAACGCTGGTGCAGTTTGGCGCCGAGGGCCATGCCCGCACCCATGGAGAGGCCATGCCCCAGGGCGCCGGTGGAGGCTTCGATGCCGGGAACCTTGTTCAGTTCCGGGTGTCCTCCCAACGGACTGTCCACCGCACAGAAACGGCTGAGTTCCGTGGCGGGAAAATAACCCTTGTCCGCCAGAATGGCGTAGAGCGCCAGGCAGCCATGCCCCTTGCTCAAAATGCACCGGTCCCGTTCCGGCCAGTGTGGGGAGAGTGGGTCGTAGCGCAAGATGTCATCGTAAAGAACCCGAAGGATCTCCACGAGGGAAAGGGCCGACCCGGGATGACCACGACCGCTGCGTTGCAGGGAGCGGAGAATCAACCGCCGCAGCAGGCGTGACCGCTCGTCAAGTGGGGTGGAGGTGTTGGGTTCGCACATGGAAGTGACTTTTCTCCGGCTGTGACCGGTATGGTATGTCCTGATCGTCTGAGGCGTATCTGTTCGGCGCCCACCCAAAATTGATTGAAAAACCGGGCGATTGAAAAACCGGGCGATTGAAAAACCGGGATGGAGATCCAGGAGGAGGGGCTGGGCCATTCCTCTCACGCAAGATTCACGTCTCGCAAGATTCACGCCACAGGTCGCAGGAGGGCCGGAAGCCGCATCCTGGCAGGGGGTGGAGATTTCATTTTGGCGGAACCAGGAGATTGGGCTATCATGGCGGCGCTTCGGAATCATGCCAGTGCCGACGGGGAGATGGACCAAAGGGAATTTTTTGCCGTCCAGCATGGCCGGAAGTTGCCCTATGGTGCCGACAGCAAGGGTCATCCCGGTCATCACCACGAACATCGTGCGGCGCATTCTCATGGTCGAAGGGTCAGGGGTGTTCACTCCCTGTCCCGTACCGGTGAGCCGGAACGCGGTTGTTCACCATTTTTGAAAGGGTTGTCTACATGCTGAGGGAAGAGGATGACAAGCAGTGGGTTCTCGTGGTTGATGCCGACCGGGCCAACCGTCATGAACTGTCGGCTTTGCTTAAAGAAGATTGCATTGTGGCCCTGGCTGGTCGTGGGGACCAGGCCCTGGCGCGGGTGGTGTTGGATCCGCAGCCGGATGTGATTTTGTTGGGGTTGGAGTTGGAGGATATGGACGGGTTTGCCATTCTGGACCGGCTCAAATGGGATCACCGCACCAATGCCATTCCGGTTCTTTTGGTCGTGCAGGAGGAAAACCGGCAGGAGGTGCAACGGGGTCTGGATATGGGCGCGGCGGATGTGGTCACCCGGCCTTTGCTTCCAAGCCTGGTGCGCAGGCGTGTCGCCAATCTCCTGGAGGTGGCGCGCCAAAGAAACATGCTGGAACGGCTGGTCCACCTGGATGGGTTGACCGGTATTTGCAATCGGCAGCATCTGGACGCAATCATGGCCCGGGAGTGGGAACGGGCAGTGCGGGGAGGGACCATGCTCTCCCTGGTTCTGCTCGATGTGGACCACTTCAAGGTTTTTAACGAGCAGTACGGCTTTGTCATGGGAGATCGCGTTTTAAAGGCCGTGGCCAAATCCCTGCAAAAACTTCTGCATCGACCAGCCGACGTGGCAGGCCGTTTTGGCGGTGGGGAGTTTGGTCTGATCCTCCCCGAGACGGACCATCTCGGGGCCAAGCGCATGGGTCAGGAGGTGTGCCGGGTGGTGGCGGATTTGTGTATTGCCCACACCGCGTCACCGACGGCGGACCATGTAACCGCCAGCGTGGGCGTGGCGACCACCATGCCTCGGGAGGGCGCCCTGCCCGACATGCTGTACCAGATGGGCCGGGATCGGCTCTCCGAGGCCAAGAAAGCTGGGCGCAACCGTGCGGCCTGGAATGAAGAGTAGACTGTAAACAATCGTTGGCGTTTCCCGGCATGCCGCACTGGGCGTCTGACGAAGCCTTTCGTGTCCGGGTTTTTCCTGCAAGGGTGCTGAACAGTTACGATAGACCAACAACTTCCCAGCGCTGGGAAACTCGCATGTCCCGGTTTGGGGTGACTCCGACACAGGTCTTTTGTTGCGAATGAGGCTATCGCGGTTTTGCGAGCGGAAACCGTTTGCAACCACCGCCGTGCGACAAAGTGGACCCAGAGATCACCCGTTTCCGGGACACAGGCGACGACAGTAATCCTGCATGATTCGGGCCAGGTTTGTGGGGCAGTGTCATGACCTGCCGTTGGCATGAGAGTGCATGAAAGATGAATGTCATGGATTGAGAACGCAGCGGCTTCTTTATCTGCCGTTGGGATGAGGGTGTATGAAAGATGAATGTCATGGATGAAAACGCAGCGGCTTCCTTCGCGCACTTGGAGGCCCGTCTGTGTGAACGCATCATTGGTCAGGATGGGCTGTTGCGCCGTTTGCTTGTGGCGCTTTTGGCGGATGGCCACTTGTTGGTCGAGGGGGCCCCGGGCTTGGCCAAGACCCGGGCAGTCAAGGAACTGGCAGCCGGGCTGGAGGGGGATTTTCACCGCATCCAGTTTACGCCGGACCTGTTGCCAGCCGATCTGACAGGCACGGAAATTTTTCGTCCGCAGGAGGGGTCGTTTCGTTTCCAGCCCGGACCGTTGTTCCACAATTTGATTCTGGCCGATGAAATCAACCGGGCGCCGGCCAAGGTGCAGTCTGCCCTGCTGGAAGCCATGGCCGAACGCCAAATCACCGTGGGCGAGGTGACCCACGCCTTGCCAAAGTTGTTTTTGGTCATGGCCACCCAAAACCCGATCGAACAGGAGGGAACCTATCCTTTGCCTGAGGCCCAGTTGGACCGGTTTCTTCTGTATGTCCGGGTTGTTTATCCCGACCCGGCCACAGAGCATCGTATTCTCTCTTTGGCCCGTTCCGAGGCCAAGGGGGGAGAGGAGTCCGGGCGGAGTCCAGAACCTGTTTTGCGCCAGGAGACCCTGTTCAAGGCGCGACAGCAGGTTTTGGCCGTGTATCTGGCTCCGACGCTGGAGGAGTATCTGGTGCGTCTGGTTCTGGCGACGCGCGACCCGGCCCCCTATGGAGCGGAGTTGCGAGGTTGGGTCCGTTTTGGCGCCAGTCCCAGGGCGACCATTGCCCTGGACCGCTGTGCCCGGGCACTGGCCTGGCTGGCAGGCCGGGATTTTGTCACCCCGGAAGATATCCAGTCTCTGGCGCCTGACGTGCTGCGGCATCGGGTGTTGCTGACCTTCGAGGCCGAGGCGGAAGGGATCACCCCGGACCGGCTGGTGACCGAGTTGCTGCAACGGGTGGCTGTGCCCTGACGCCGGGTGATCGCCCGGCAGTTGTTTAGGAGAATGATTCGGTATGAATGATCCAACAGGGATTTTTCCCCAGGCTCCGCCGGGAGGTGGAGGAGTCTCTTTCTTCGAGGATGTCCAGCCGGGTCTTTCGGGAGGGAGAAAGACCATCTTGGTGGTGGATGATACCCATGAAAACATTCATCTCTTGTGTGGCATCCTGGGTGAGGAGTACCGGGTCCAGGTGGCCTTGAATGGCGAGAGGGCCCTGCGTATCGCCGCCACCAAACCACAGCCCGATCTGATCCTGTTGGATATCGTGATGCCAGGCATGGATGGCTACGAGGTGATGCGCCTGCTGCGCTCCTCTGCCCTGACCATGGACATTCCGGTCATCTTTGTCAGTGCCAAGGATCTTTCGTCCGATGAGCAGCTCGGCCTGGATTTGGGCGCCATCGATTATTTTTACAAACCGTTCGTTCCGCCTGTTTTTCTGGCCCGGATCCGTAATCATCTGCACCTGAAGGCTGCCCGCGACCAACTCAAGGATCAAAACATCGTTCTTGAGGAGAAGGTTGAGAAGAGAACCCGGGATTTGTTGAAAGAGCGGTCGAAACTTGCCCGTCTGGTGCAGGTGGGGATCGGCCTTTCGAGCGAACGCCATGAAGACAGGTTGCTGGACTCCATTCTGAGCGGCGCCATGGAGATTTCTGGAGCGGATGCCGGTATTCTCTATATCCGTACCCAGGATGATCAGTTGGCTGTGGGCATTGTTCGCGCCAACACTCTGCGCATCTACTTTGGTGGACAAAGTGGCAAAAGTCCGCCATTTCCGAAGCTTCCTATGCGTGATTCCACTTCGGGCCAGACCAATCTTTCCCACGTTGCGCTGCGGGTTGTCCATGCCCGATCCCCTGTCAATGTGCCGGATGTCTACCAATGCCCCGAGGAGGACTTTGTCGCCATTCGCCGTTTCGACAAGCTGACCGGTTACCGCTCCAAATCGTTGCTGGTAGTACCCATGTTCCCTCGGGGGGGGGAGGTGGTCGGGGTGTTGCAACTGCTCAACTCGCATGATCCGGATCGCGAGGGAATCGTTCCCTTCTCAAGCGAGATTCAATCTTTCGTCGAGGCGCTGGCGGCTCAGGCGGCGATTGCCCTCGACAATCATAATCTGGTGCGCTCCCAGTCCCATTTGTTGGACTCGTTCGTCGAGGTGATCTCCATGACCATCGACGCCAAGTCAACCTATACCGGAGGGCACTGCACCAGGGTGGCGGAGGTGGCCCGCCAGTTGGCCCAGGCGGCCTGCGCCAAAAAGGATGGTTCCCTGGCTGATTTTTCCTTCAACAGCGAGGAGGAGTGGCGGGAGTTTCGGTTTGCCGCGCTGCTGCACGATTGTGGCAAGGTCACAACGCCTGAAGCCGTGGTGGACAAGGCGACCAAGCTGGAGACCATCCATGACCGTATCCACGAAATTCGAACCCGGTTTGAGGTGTTGTGGCGCGATGCCGAGATCGACTATTGGCGGCGCCAGGTCCAGGGAGAAGTTGACCTCACCATCCTGGAGCATACGTTGGCCACCACCCGGCAGACTTTGCAGGAAGAGTTCGCTTTTGTGGCGGAGTGCAACCTCGGTACTGAATTCATGACCCCACAGCGCATGGATCGCCTGAAGGAGATTGCCAAGCGGCGCTGGGTGCGGCACTTCGATGACTGGCTCGGCCTGTCCAACGAAGAGTTGCAACTGCGCCAGATCCATGGCAAGAGAGAGCCCCCGGTTGAAGAGTGCCTGCTGGCTGATCTTCCCGAGCATGTCATGCTGCGTGACAACCCCACCCCCTTTGGCGACAATCCGTTCGGGTTTAAGATTGAGGTTCCCATGGCCATCTACAACCGGGGCGAGCTTTACAATCTGTCCATACCCAGGGGTACCTTGACCCCCGAGGATCGGTTCAAGATAGCCGAACATGCTGCCCAGACCTACGCCATGCTGCGGCGTCTTCCTTTTCCCAAGGGTTTGGACCGGGTTCCCGAGTATGCCGGGTCGCATCACGAGGCGCTCAATGGCACTGGATACCCCCGGCGGTTGACGGGTGAACAGTTGTCAATTCCGGCGCGTATCCTGGCGGTCTCGGACGTTTTCGAGGCCCTGACGGCCTGTGATCGCCCCTACAAAAAGGCGAAAAGCCTGCGTGAGGCGCTTGCCCTCATGTCCCACATGGCCGAAGAGGGGCATATTGACCCGGAGTTGTTGGCATTGCTTGTCGAGAGTGGCATTTGCCAGGCCTACGCGCGCCAGTTTTTGCGACCCGAGCAGTGTGATACCCTGACTGGGCAGGGGGCGGGGTAGCGGTCAAAAGGGGGGGGTGAGAGGGTGCTGGATAGTTACGATTTTTGGGCCAATATTTCCGGGGAGTGCTGCCATGTCCATGATGAACATTGAGTGGTCAGACGAGATGAGCGTTGGCGTTGCATCGATCGATGCTGACCATAAAAAACTCGTTGGATTGGTCAACGACCTGTTTTCCGCCTTTTTTATCGGCGTTGGCGATGATGCGGTCACCACCGTCCTGACCGAAGTGATCGATTATACCCAGCACCACTTTGCCCGTGAGGAGGATTTTTTGCGGACACACGGCAGCGCCACACTGGCCTTTCATGCGGAGGAGCACCGCAAACTGACCGAGCAGGTTTTGGCCATTTCCCGGCAGGGGGCCTCCGCTCTGAGCGAGGACGTTCTGCTGTTTCTGCGGGATTGGTTGACCCATCATATTCTGGGAACGGACATGGTCAGTTTTATGCCTTATCGTTCGGAATGAACCGGGATCCAGAGATGGCAGGCTATTTTTGATGTCTGCCATTTCGACCCATGGGAGCTTTCGGTAAGGGCCTCGTCAACCGACAAAATGACGCACCCGGGGGAGGAATTCGTTGGCCGCGATGGGTTTGTTGATGAAGTCGTCGGCCCCCATGCGGAAGGCTTTTTCCCGTGACTCCATGGCGCTGTCCCCCGTGATCAGAATGATGGGCAGCGTTTTGGTCTTGGGGTCGTTGCGCAGATGCTGGAGAAGCCCGAAACCGTCCATTTCTGGCATGTTGACATCACAGATCACCAGGTGGTGGGTCTGTTGGCCGAGTTTATGGATGGCATCACTGGCAGATGCGGATTCGTCGCTCTCGACGCCGATGCGCTCCAGAAAGGTCAGCAGGAGCCTGCGGAAGTCAGGATCGTCATCAACCACCAGGATCCTGGGCGTGACGCTCGGGAGGTGGACCGAAAAGGTGCTACCTTTGTTCTCCTCGGAGACCACCTGCATGGTGCCGCCATGGGCGCGCATGATCTCATCGGCAAACGGGAGCCCAAAACCGGTCCCATGTTCACCTGCCGTGCCGGTCGTCGATGTCTTCTCCTCCAGTTTAAACAGATTGGCTAAACGGTTCGCGGGAATGCCAACCCCTGTATCCTGGACAAGAATCGAGGTGACATGACCGGGAGAGGCAGCTATGGTGACCTGGTCTCCTGGCCGGGAAAATTTGACGGCGTTGGAGATCAGATTGTGCAGTACCTCGCCGAACAGGTTGGGATCGGCGTGGACACGGTAGTTTTTCGGAATCTGGTTTGTCAGGGTGATTTTTTTGGCTTCAGCCTGTGGGAGCAGGTTATCCAGGGCCTTGTCGGCAGCAAAACGGGCGTCGAAAAAGCGTCGTTCCGGAGTGATCTTGCCCGTTTTGAGACGGCTGATGTTCAGCAGTTCGTCAATCATGCGCAGCATTTTTTTGCTGCTTTCGACCACCCAGGCAAGAAACGATTTTTGTTTTGAACTCAGCGGATTTTTGACATCGTTCTCCAATAGTTCCAAAAATCCCAGGATGGTGGTGAACGGTCCTCGCAGGTCGTGGGCAACCAGGGAGACAAATCTGTCTTTCAGGCGAGTGGCCTGTTCCGCCTCGTCCTTGGCCCGTTTCAGGGTGGCCATATCCTCTTTTTGCTGTGTGATGTCGCGCAAAATGCCCACCACATACCAGGCCCCCTTCATCAGGATGGCCGTGAAGGAGCCCTCCATGACAAAGGAGTTGCCGTTGCGGTGACGGACCAGGGCTTCGGCCACGAGGCGGTGTCCATTGTCACTGCCTTCCCGGCAAATGCGACCGATATCCTCCAGGAGGGTGCTCCATAGTTCCCCCTTGGCCAGAAGGGTGTGGAACTCCCTGCCCAGAATTTCGGCTGGCGGATAGCCGAAGATGCGTTCGGCAGCCGGGTTCCAGAAGATGATGCGGTTGCCGGGGTCAAGCATGACGATGGCATCATGGGCCGCCGAGGTGATGGTGTCCAACTGCTCGTGGGCTTCGGACAGTTGGGCCGTGCGCTCCAAGACCCGGAATTCCAGATCTTTTTTGGTCCGGCGGAGAGAGTCGAGCGCCTCTTGGAGTGCCCGGGTGGTCGACACCTTGTGCAGGGTATGGTAGATGGAGCGGCTGAGGGTCTCCAGGCTCAATTCCGATTTGTGGATATAGTCATCGGCCCCGGCTCGCCAAGCCTCCAGGATGGCCTCCTCCCCCTCATGGCCGGTAAACAGAATAAAACCGGCTGGACATCCGGCAGTCTTGATTTGTTGAATCAGATCCGTTCCGGTCTCACCTTCGAGTCGATAATCGACGAAGACCAGATCCGGCTCATTGTCCTTGAGCCACGCCAGGGCATCTTCGCCGTTATGGCGCACAACGGGCGTGACCTGCCAACGGGCCAGCTTGCGCAGGAAGACCCGCAGCAGCGTGCTGTCGACGGGATTGTCGTCAATGATGAGAACCTGGAGCGGACTTTTCATGTTTCTCCCAAGCGGGGGAAGAAGAAAATCGTGCCATTGTACACTTTCCTCTTCGGGGATGAAATCATTATGTCCCATCGGAAATTTTTTTTTACATTGCGGGTTTGACCTGGACGGGAAGAGATGTCCAAGACCACTCCAGGTGGTGGTGGATTCGTTATGATGGCGTAAATTTTCCGGTGAGGATGGGGAGGTAATCCGGTATTCTGCCAACCGCGTCATGGATGGATGTCTCAACCTGTTCCTGAACCTCGTCGCCGTCGGGAAAACACCGTTTTATCCGAGCGGGTCGTGGGGGAGGCGCAAACCGGGGGATGGGGGAGGGGCTTTTTCTGGTTCACCCCAGCATGCGCCTGCGGTGGCCCAGGGGGAGAGCTTTTTCTGCTTCGCCCAAGCCTGCGGTGGCCCAAAGGGAGTTGTTGGCCAATTGCCATGAAGAGTCGGGTCAATTTTCTCTGGATCTATCTATTGCCCGGGATTTTGTTGCTCGGTGCCGTCGGTTGTTTTCAGGTTGCCTGGAGCCTCGCTCAAGGGGAATTTCAGCGTCTTGTTGCCCTGACCTCGGACCAGGAGTCCTGTGCGTCGGGGTCTTTGTGGCGTCGTCTCGGTCGCCTGGAGATGTTGTACGCCCACCAGCGTTCGGCTGCCAGCCCCGAGCTTGCCGGCCAACTGACCCTGGCCGTGGAGCAGTTGCGGCAGGTGTTAAAAAACTCCGGGCAAAACTCAAATTTTTCTTCCTGTCACGCCGAGTTGGCGGCCTATGTGCAGGATGCTGCCGAGCTGTTGGGATCTGAAGGGAAAGACAAATCTTCGATGCCGCACGCTTGGCGCCAGGTTGTGCGGGATCTGGATCGCCAGTTTCGGCGTGTTGATGTCAGCAAACTGGAGGTGCAACTGGCTCGAACACGTCGCGACGAGAAGGATTTTGTGTTGCGCGGGGATCCTCAGCTGCTGCGGGCCTTGCGTTCTCACCTGGAAGAGTTCACCTCCGGGGTGAGAGATTCAGGGCTGGATGTTGCCACGCAAGAACAGTTTTTGGCCGCACTGAAGAGCTATAAGGAGGCGTTGGGGCGCTACGCAGCCAAGAGAGAGGCCCAGGAGCGTGATCGTCTGCACGAGTTTCGGGCCATGGAAACAGCCGCGGATGTCATCGTGGCCATGGTCAGCCAGAGATTGATTCCGGATTTGGCGCGAGAGATCCAACCGCTGCTCCTCTCTCCCGATGATTGGGAACCGAAACAAACCCCGGCCCAAGACGCCACGACCCAGAACGGCAAGGCAGGCACAACTGACGCCACGATCCAGAATGGCAAGGCAGGTGCAACGGCCATCGACCGGGCCTTGCCCAGGGTGGAGTCTCTCCTGGGGCAGGCCCATCTGGCCGAGGATTTGCTCAAACCTCTGCAACAGCAAGTGGGTGTTTATCGCCAAGCCTGGTCGGCTGAACAAGCCCGCCGGAAGCATCTTGCAGCAGGAGAGGAGCGCCTGCGGAAGAGTCGTTTGGCGCTGGAAAAGGCTTTGTCCTCCGTGACGGGGCAGGTGAGTGTGCCGACTGGATCTCCAGGTGGGCAAGATCTGGCCGCTGATGCGTCGGCTGGTTCTGGACAAACCCTGCTGGTGACAGCCTGGGTGCTGTTGCTGCTTGCTGCGGTGGCTGGTGGGGTGGCCATGCGACAAAAGTGGCCGATGTCAGGTAGAAGGTCATGGCCTGTTGCTGGTGGTGGCATTTTTGAACGTACACCACCTGACATGGAGCCGCCACGGCCTGAGCCGCCACGGCCCGCCTCCTCGCCACATCCCCCCCGTGCCGATGCTACCCCCCCGTGGCTGGCGGAAGCGGTTCGTCATCTGGGGGAAATTTTCCAGGATATGGATCAGGCCAGGCATGGGCAGGCTGTTGGGGAACTGGTGCGGAAAATTGAAGCGGCAGAAGCGGATATGGCAGGTCTGCATGCCGCTGTGCAAGATATGGCCGAGGGTGCTTCAGACGCCATGGGCAAGGAGAACCCATCGACCTCGGGGGCTGGCCATGCCGACCAGGTGGAGACCTTGGTGGTGCGCATGGGTGTGGGGCGTGAAGGCATGACCACCTTGGAGAGTGACATGGACCGGGTGGCTGCCGAGTTGCAGGCCGTTTCTGCCGCCACAGTCGATTTGGGACAGGAGATCCAGACCGTTGTAGGTGGTTTACAGGAGCTGGCGGCATCGTTTATCGTCGTGCAACAAAAATGTGCCATGGCCGACCAGGAGTTCAGTCAAGCCAACAATCTGACCCATGTCTCCTTTGGCATCATCGACCAACTGGCCGGCACCGCACGGGAGATCGGCAAGGCTGTGGAGATGATCGACGAGATTGCCGAACAAACCAACATGCTGGCCTTGAATGCCTCCATCGAGGCTGCCGGGGCGGGAGATGCCGGCAAGGGTTTTGCCGTTGTTGCCAACGAAGTCAAAGCCTTGGCACGGCAAACCGGAGAAGCCACCGAGATGATCCATCAGCATGCCGATGCCATTCATAAACAATCCCATGAGACCATGGAGGCGGCGCGGGAGGTCGGCCACATTTTGGAACGTATCGGTCATGCCAATACGGACATCTCAAGGGAGGTGACAGGTCAGGCCGGAAACATGGCTTCCCTGGATGCGGCCATGGGGCGCATCGCGACCAGGAGTGGCCCGGTGACGGATCAGGTGGTGACTGCATCCGGTACGGTTGAGGCGTTGGCGCAAAGTATCGGCCATCGCTCCCGCGAATGGAGTGAGCTTGATGAAATCGTCCAGGCGCTCCACGCTTGCTCCTCTGCAAGGTCGCAACCGGCCGAAGATGTCGCTCAGGAGGAGCGGGGTGGCTTGCTGGCTACTTTGGTCAAGCAGACTCTTGAAATGAGACGGCTGTTGGGCTTGGTTCGCCAAGGTGTCGCAGTGGTCGAAGAGTCATCGGCGGCTGTGGCCAGGGGCGCGTCCCGCCTCCGCTCCGTGGAGGAACAACTGCGCAATCATTGCAACCGTCCGTCTTCTGCCCATGAGTGAAAGCCTGATGCACAATCCTTGCAACCGTCCGTCCCCTCCAAGCTTTTCTTGTAGTGATTGGACTCTTTCTTGCTTACAGGGCTCTACGGCCCGGGTTGGTGTTGGATTGCTCTGCTGGTTGTCACCTCGAAGGGTGTAGGCCGTGGATGCCGGCGGGGCGTTGAGAGGGTCAATGCCTTTCCGCTCGGCGTGAAGTGACAAAAAAATCTTTTTAACTTTCCAGGCTTTCGGGTTTTTGACCTGGTGGCTTGCCCGTTCACCCCGCAACTCGTTTTCCTGCACATTGCGGAGAGCGGGTTCTAAACTGGTTGCTTGCCCCATGGGAGAATTGCATCAAAAATTGGTCAAGATGGTCGACAGGGTGCCTGCTTTTCCCAAAAGCGTTCACCGTGTCCTGCAATTGACATCGGATCTGAACTACAGCCATAAAGAACTGATTCGGACCATCAATCACGACCCGGTCATGACATTGAAAATCCTGAAATTGGTCAACTCGGCCTACTTCGGTTTTTCCGGTCAGGTTGCCTCGATCAATCAAGCCGTGGTCTCCTTGGGCATGAATACCGTCAAAAATTTGGCAATCAGTGTGGCGACCCGAGGCATGCTTCCGCAACTGGGCCATGGCGGGTTGCATACCAGCCAGTATTTGCTCCACTCGGTAGGTGTGGGTACCGTGGCCAAGCTTTTGGCACAAAAGCTGGGTGAGCCAAATCAGGAATGGACGGATTATTTTGTGGCTGGTTTGTTGCACGATTTTGGCAAGGTTTTGTTCTCCCAGTTCATGCCTGGCGAGTTTCAGGAAGCGTTGGAGACTGCCAAACTCCAGAGGGTTCCTTTGCATCAGGCCGAAAAAAAGGTGATTGGGGCTGACCACACGGAAATTGGTTCCCTGTTGGGAGAAAAGTGGCAATTGCCTCCCAGGTTGGTCGCCGCTGTTCGTTGCCACCACGATTCCCATGCTACGGCGCCGGACTCTCGCATGCTTCATTGTGTCCAGGCCGCCAACTATATCGTCAGACTGAGGAGGCTTGGGGATGCAGGCGACCCTTGCCTGGAGCCGGTTTCTCCATCCGTCGTGCAGCGTTTTGGCATGGAAATGGATGCGTTGGCGCAATCTTTGAGCACCCTGGAAGCGGAGATGGAAAAGGCACAGGTTTTTATTCGTTTGTAGATCGATTTGGAGGGTGGCCTTGAAAATTCGTTTTTGGGGTGTACGCGGTTCCATTGCTTGTCCCGGTCCCCATACTGTCAAGTATGGGGGCAATACCTCCTGCATCGAGATTCGCAACGACGAGAATGATCTGATCATCCTGGACGCCGGAACGGGCATTTTTCCCCTTTCGCACACCTTGTTCAAAGAGCTTCCGCTGACCTGTCATATTTTTATCACCCATACCCATTGGGATCACATCCAGGGGTTGCCATTTTTTATACCGACATTCATTCCCGGCAATACGATTTGCCTGCATGGGGCCTTCGATCCTGTGGGCAATGGCGACCTGCGTGAGGTGTTGTCACGACAGATGGAGTATTGTTACTTTCCCGTCCGGGAAGCCGAACTCCAGGCCAGTATGCACTACATCACGTTGCGCGAACGTCAAACTGTCCAGGTGGGGTCGGCCAGAGTGACCAACATTTTCATGAATCATCCGGTGCTCAATTTTGGCTACCGTATCGAGAGCCGTGGCAAGTCGGTCTTCTTTACCGGCGACCATGAGCCGATGACCAACGTCTACGATGCCGGGGAAGATGGCTTCCACGAGTACCAGTTGCACATGGACCAAAAGCAGAGTGCCATCGTTGAATTCATGCGTGGCGTGGATGTCCTGATTGCCGACACCTGTTACACCCCCGAGGAGTACAAGAGCAAAAAAGGGTGGGGACACGGTACGTTCGACAGCAACATCGCTCTGGCGCGTGCGGCGGGCGCCAAGCATCTGTTCTTCACCCATCATGAGCCAACCCGGTCGGATGCCGCCTTGGAAAAGGTTTTTCAGGAGGCCATGGAGAGACATTCTCACCAACCCGGCGATCCCGTGTGTCACCTGGCCCAGGAAGGGTTGGTGTTTGAGGTGTGAGCGTCCAAGCCCCTGTCAGGGAGCCGACCGCATGGATTCCGGTTTATTGTCGGGTGCGGGTGCCATGGTCGCCTTGGATTCAGGGTGACTTGAGAATATGGACAGGGGTGATGACGGCATGAGCCGGTAGTAGGCATGGACCAGATATTCGCGTGCAATACTCTGAAAAATCTGAAATCTTTGTGTGAAATGCAGGGGCGACAGCTCCACGGGATAGGCATGCGTGACAGCACCGGTAACGCCCATGCTGTTTAAAAACCAGCGGATGCGCGCCGAGTGGTAGGCCGATGAGACGTAGATGGCGTTGTTGAAATTGAACGCATGCCCCAGTTTGGCGACCATGGCGTGCAGGTCATCGTAGGTGTTGGTCGTATCGGCCTCAGCCACCACGTCGGAGGGTGGGACACCCCATAGGATGGCCACTTTCCGCATCCCTTCGGCGATGCCGATGTAGGGCTTCTCCGGGTGCGGCAACCGGGTTCCCCCCAGACAAATGATTTTGCGCACCCACCCCGACCGGTAAAGCTCCAGGCCGCGTTGCATGCGCAACAAGGTGTCATAATCCAGGACGGTTTCGTTGACCCAACCGGATGCGAAGACGACCGCGACCTCGGCCTGCCGCAGTGGTTCATCGACAATGAGCGGTTTGGCGAGAAACTCGGTCAATGGTGTCAAAAAAATCAGCAGGAAGAGAAGATTCCCAGAGAGGCTGACCAGCAACCAGGGTGCGGGTTTGTGGGGCAAATGGACGCTCCGGAGGCAGATGGGTCAGGGTCGGGTGGGGTGTCAATTGATGGTCCTGGCGGAAAATCCCTTCTTGCTTAACATGTTGGCAAGACGCAGCGCCAATCTTTCTGCACGTTGTCCCACAAAATTGGTCAAGGCATCCGCCAAGGAAAGACGTAAACCCGAGGGAACCCCCAACAGAGGCGGCGATCCCAATACGATGCAATGTTCACACAACGGCAACACATGTCGATATGTCCCGTTCAACATGGACTCTCTCAACGCCACCATTTTTGCACCGTTCCAAATATCGATAAAAGTTTCTTCTAAAATATTGCCAAGGATATAATCATGGTTGACATCATAGATGCAGGGCAGGACATCGCCATTCCATGCCACGACCGCCGTACTCCAAAGACGTGAACAGGGTGGATAAAGTTGCTGGTTTTTACGGAATGAGAACTGGTTTGTTTCCTTGAACACAGGCCCCCAGGTTGCCACCTCCCGCAGGCGCACCTCATCGATCAGGCCTTTGAACTGGGATAAAAATGTCTCTTGATCCGCTGCTGTGGACCCTTCTGGATCCAGCATCAGCATGGAAAGCACCGTATAGGGTCTGGTGCTGGCACGTTCTTTTTTCTGGCGCAAAAACTCAAGAATATGACCAAGTGTCCGCTCGAAATTGGCTCCCACGCGCGCCTTTTCATACTGTGTTTTGTTGAAACCATCGAAGGCAAAACTGATACTGGTCAGACCGGAATCCAGGAGTTGTCGTCCCCGTTCGGCGTTGAGCAGCGTGGCGTTGGTGTTCAAGAGGACTTTCAACCCATGTGCGCCTGCGTGGCGAACCATGGCAAAAAAATCTTTGTGGACGAGGGATTCTCCGCCCACAGCCAAAGTGACGGATGAGGCAAACGGACTGATCTGACGAATGATCTCTTCAAAAAGGGAAAGAGACATGCACCCCTTGGCAAACGCAACTTGACCTGTACCATTCGGACACATGATGCAATGCAGATTGCAATGGTTGGTCGGTTCGATCCAAAAATAGGTTGGCAGAGAGTCAGGTTTGGTGTTGCCGGACCGGCAATGCCGCAACCCGCGAAGATTGTCGGCAACAATACGCCATTTTTTCATAGATCTGCCCAATCATGTCGGAAACAAGGCACGGCACAGGCGCGGGGTACCCCCCAAACAACAAGGGAAGCGGACACGGAGCATGCGATAATTATCCTGGAAGTTCAAGAGATGGTTTGCCAGAATCACAGATCCGGTTAGCAGGGAAGGTTGGCTTCCGAACCAGAGAGGCGCACATGCCCCCGTATGCCGATTCCTCTTGACGGGGCAAGGTGGCGTGGCGTTTTCAGACAGACTCCGAGGTACATCACACCATGCGGGTACTGGTTTTTGGCGGCAACGGTTTCATCGGGGCCAACCTGGTCCAATGGCTGGCCAGGGATCCCAAAGAAAAAGTTCGTCTCTTTCATCGTCCAGGCGCCTTTTTGGGTCATCTGGATGGCCTTGATATTGAGCGGGTTGCCGGGGAGTTGACCAACGAGGCGCAGCTTGTGGCGGCCATGACCGGGTGCGATCTGGTCTTCAACCTGGCGGGGTGTGGTTCCAACGCCAGGGAACATATCCGCCAAAGAGTGGAGGTCAATGTCGAGGCTGCCGCCCGTGTGGCCAGGGTGGTGCGTCAGGCGGGTCTCCGACTGGTGCATGTCAGTTCCATTGCTGCCATCGGTCGCCCCGCCCGGGGCCAGATCGCCGATGAGTCCATGGCCTTCAACATGGAGTCGGACCACTACGCCCTGACCAAGCATCAAGGTGAAACGGCGGTGTTGCAGGAACACGCACGCGGCCTGGATGTGGTCGTCGCCTCGCCCGGCAATGTCGTGGGCGGGTTTGCGATGAAGGCTGGACAAAAGAGTAATTTCAAGGCTATAGCATCCGGGCGCATGCTGTTCTATCCTCCTGGAGGGGTCTGCCTGACCGATATCGACGATCTTGTCCAGGGGCTTTGGCTGTGTGGGGAGAGAGGCAAGTCCGGCAGACGTTACATCCTGGGTGGGGAGAATGTCACCTTCCGGGAATATTTTCGTGAAATCGCCTTGGCCACACGGGGAAAGATTCCATCCATCCGCCTGCCGGCAACGCTGTTACCCATGCTGGGATGGGGAGTGGAGACTGCTTTCAATGTTCTGGGTCGCAACCCGCCCCTGACCTATGAAGCTGCCGACCTCATCGCCCGTTTCCTTTACTACTCTTCGCGTCGTGCTCAGGAAGAGCTTGGCTATGCTATTGGTGATTGGCGTCAGGCCGTCGCCAAGGCGGCGCAAGCGGTCTCCTGATTTGTTTTTCCCCTGATCGGATACATGCTCCATGTGGAAAGCCTACCCCAGGGTCTGGGTGGACCTGAAGACCATTGAAATTATCGCAGCGCTTTTGCGGCTTTTGTGGCCGTCCCGGGCGGCTGGGCGTGCGTTGGTTCCCGGATTCGAGCAATCTTTTGCCCATTTTTTAGGTGTACAAAACGCCGTGGCATTTCCTAACTGCCGCAGCGCCCTTTTTCATGCTCTCAAGGCATTGGAACTGGAACCCGGTGATGAAGTGATCCTGCCCGCCTTCACCTTTTGGGTGGATCCCGCCGTAGTCTTGTTGGCCGGTCTCAAACCCGTGTTCGTCGATGTCGACTTTGCCACTGCCAATTTGGATATGGCCCGGGTCGAGGCAGCCATCACTCCCAGGTCACGGGTCATCATGCCGGTCCATCTGAACGGCCTGCCGGTGGAGATGCTGCAACTCCAAGCCATCGCAGAAAAACATGACTTGCGTGTCATCGAGGATTGTGCCCGGGCTTGTGGCGCCACCTACGGCCATGACAGGGTCGGTACTCTGGACATCGGCGCCTTCAGTTTTGGCTATGGCAAATCTTTTTATGGCTTTGGCGGCGGCATGGTCACCAGCAACGATGCCGGCTTCATGGAGCGTGTGCGCTCCCTCCAGAAGCCGTTTCACACCATTCCCACCCGGGAGATGGTGCTGGCCGTCCTGAAGGGATCCTTGTTAAAATTTCTCAACACCCCCACGCTGCACAAATGGACCCTGTTTCCGCTGGTCAAACGCTTCGTTTTGGAGAACGATCCCCTGTTGGATGGCTGGTTTCGCGTTAAAAAACCCCACTACACCGAGGTTCCACACCTGTTTCGGCGCCACATGTTCAATATTCAGGCGGCCATGGGGTTTCGTCAGATCAAAACGATTGATCAATCCAATCGGAAGCGTCATGATATCCTGCGTCTGTTCAGACAGGAACTGGCGGGAGTGGCGGGATTGCAACTGCCGCCCGATCCGGTGGATAGAGATCACGTTTGCGTCCATTTTGCGGTTTGGAGTGAACAGTGTCAGGAGTTGCAACGTTTTTTGTTGCACCACGGGATCGATGCCCAGGACGAATCCGCCCAGGATGTCACTCAAATGGAGCGGTTTATCCCTTACGCCGCTGGACCCTATCCCCATGCCGCCCAATTGAACAGTCGCGTGTGCTACCTGCCGGCCCATCCATGCCTGAACGAAAAGGATGTTCGTTATATTGCTGGGATGGTCAAACTTTTTTTTGCAGAAAACAAAAATCGCGCACACTGAATTCGGTCAAACATGCCTTTTTACAAAAATATAGCCCTGTTTCCGGTATTCATCAGGAAAGTTCTTCATATTCCGGAACGATTGCCGAGATTTGTCCAGATTTCGTTGACCAATGCATGTAATCTTTCGTGTCGCATGTGTATCCGCAACTATATTGATGTGGAACGTCGTCACATGACGTGGGAGGATTTTACGCTTATCGTGGATAAGCTCAAGGGTGCCGAACAAATTTCTCTGGCTGGAATGGGGGAATCCTTGTTGCATCCGCGTTTTTTTGACGCGGTTGCCTATTGCAAGGAGCGGGGATTCAAGGTGCAACTGACTACGAATGCACTCATGCTACGAAAACCCGGCACTATTGCACGTCTCCTCGCTTCCGGCGTGGATACGCTCTCTTTTTCTGTGGAAAGCATTCAGGGTTACCAGGAGTCGGGCCACGACAACCAGGAGGGGGTGCAAGCCATTGAGCAACTGTTGGACATGCGCCACCAACAAGGACGCACGACACCCAAGGTAGTTCTGCAACCCATCCTGTTCAAGGAGAAAATCCAGGACATCTATGCCATGATCCCATGGGGACACGAAAAAGGGGTGGATCGATTCAATATTGTCCGTGTGGATCAGAGGTTTGTCAAAGATTTGGAGCGACCTTCGGTGGAAGAGGAGAGAGTCGTCTTCAAGGAGTTGGCCAAACTGCGCAAGCGTTACGGTATGCGTATCGATTGTCTCCAGGATCAGGTTTTTGATGGTTTGGCCGGTTGGCTGTATCGACATTTGAAGAGATGGCTGCGTTTGGATGCGTGGTGTTACCGCTTTCAGGATTTTATCTACGTCAACGTTAATGGCCAAGTTCACCCCTGCTGTCTCGACGCAGAACAGGTGGTCGGCAACCTTCTCACCGAGGATTTGGACGCCATCTGGCATGGAGAAAAGTTTACCTACCTGCGCGCCAATCAAGAAAGGTTTGCCTACTGTCGCGGTTGCGATTTCCTCCGGCTGAAACAGGTTCCACAGTGACCAGGAAACTGCTTCTCATCAACCCGCGCAAAGGATGGCGTCCCCCTCTAGGGCTGTTGTATATCGCCGCCTATGCACGCCAAGCTGGGTATCAGGTCAAGATTCTGGAGTTGATCGACGAGGAGTTTTTTCCCGGGAAAAATACCGAATTATGGCGGGAATTGTGGGCTTTCGCGCCGGATGTGATCGGTCTGGGGGTGATCAGCTGGAACCGCCGGGTGGCGCTTGATATCATCCGCCGCCTCCGTGTGAGATGGCCGGAGAAGATCGTCATTTGTGGGGGCAAAGATCCCAATTTCAAGCCGGAGATCTACCTGACCCACGGTGTTAACCACGTTGTTTTCGGCGAGGGGGAGGAGACTACGGTAGAGCTTCTTGATCACCTGTTCCGCTCCGATGGCAACCCCAGGTCGGTTCCCGGTATTGGCTACCTGGACAACGGCGAGGTGGTGCGTACTCAGACACGTCCAGTCATGCATCTGGATGGTTTGCCTTATCCAGCCTTCGACTTGGTGGACTACCAACACTACTGCGATATCCGTCTGGGAGGCATACCGGGTCATTTCATCAAGACCGGCTTTATGATGGCCAGCCGGGGTTGCCCTTACACCTGCCGCTTTTGTACCGACCCCATCCGCAGCCGCTACCGCGAGCGACCCGTTGACGACATCATCGCCGAGATCAAATGGCAGATGCACCACTGGAAAATTGATGGCATGGTCTTTCTGGACGACCTTTTTTACTATCGGGATCAGCGGGTCAACACGTTTTGTCAACGCATCCTTGCCGAGGGCATCAAGCTCAAATTCTACGCCCAGGCCCGGGCAGATCGGGTCGGCAGTCCTGAGACTTTGGAGCTCATGAAGCGGGCCGGCTTCATCCAGATTGCCCTGGGTGTGGAGTCGGGTTCCCAACGCATGCTGGACATTATGGAAAAACAAACCCAACTGGCCACCATGAAGGAAGCCGTGCGCAAGGTGGAGGATGCTGGTATCCATGCCTATATTTTTCTGATAGTTGGCTTTCCCGAGGAGAGTCGGGAGGATCTGGATGCCACGGCGCGATTTTTGGAGGAGATCAAACCAACCTTCGTGACTGTCAACTACTTCATGCCGATGCCCGGCACAAAATATTTCCATGCGGAAGACAAGGATGCTCTGGAAGAATTGAGTTTTTCCCTAACGGAGAACCAGCGGACTTTCAGATCTCCCGTGCCCCATGCCGAGATCATACGGTATCGAAATATTTTTCTGGGCATGGCGCGACGCAATGCCAACTTCAATTTGTTGCGTTATCCTGCCTTTTATCTTTGGGCTTTTGAATTATTGATATTCAAACCAGTTGTCTTGTTGCGTGGTCTCCTAAAGCAAAAGACCCAAGCCACCTATACCAGTTACTTGGATGCCTTGCGTACAGCTATGATTAATAATAGAATTTACGGATCCTAGCCAAGAGAGTTATGAATGCAAATACATGAAATAGATGTCAATCCAGATTTAACGATGGAAATCGATAACATTCTTAATAATTTAAAAAGAAGTGGTTGTGTATACCATTCCCATGACGACATTTTTAGAGATCGATCAGGTTGGCTCGTGTTTCAAAAACATGAAATGGACTTTTGGAGGAGTAAAACGCATAATTCAGATTATCAACCTGACCCACTAAAAAATTTTATAAATTTTTTTAAGCACTGGGGGGTCGAAAATGACGTGTTTTCTGGAAAAACTGTTTTAGAAATTGGAACAGGCCCGTTTGGTTTTTTTTCAGCCGTAAAAAAATTGGGAGATAGTTATCTTCCTGTTCATTTATTTATGCTTGATCCGTTAATGGATTTTTATCAACAGCTTCGTATTTTTGATCTTATGCCGGCAAACGCCATAAAAATTCAAGGTGTTGGTGAAAAAACACCGTTTCCCAATCATTTTTTTGATATTATTGTGACAACAAACACACTTGACCATGTCGATGTTCCCGATAAATTTATTTTTGAAATGTCAAGAATATTAAAAAAAGATGGAATGATTCTTTTGTCGGTCCATACTGTTCATCCGTTGTTGAAAAAAGCTCATAAAGCCATAAAAATTTTCGACAAAAATCATCCCTATCATTTTACGCCGCTTCAGGTTGAGGAAATTTTTGTGAAAAATGGTTTTTGTATAGACAAAAAACTATGTATTCCAATTTATAAGGAGGATCCGGTTCCTCAAGATATTTCGATATGGAGACAGATTATTTTTCACATGGCTTTCCGTGTCATGGATACATTTTATGCTCGGGTTATTTCCAATAAGGAGTTTTAGCTTGATTGCCTTTTTTAACAGAGTGTCTCAGAATATATACACCGTAACATTTGTGATTGGCCTTGTTGTTCTTTGTGTTATTATTTATTGGTCAGGGATGGCGTATCGCGATTTTTCAAATTCTGTTTTTTCTATATCTAAATACAGTTTTTTTAATGTTGTTTTATCGACGTGCCTTTTTACATGGGTTTCTGCTGTAAAGTGGCGTATTGTTTTAGAGTATTTATCTCCCAGCATAATCGCACAAAAGGGGTATTATTTTTTTTATAGTGTTCTAGGCACCTTTTTTAATATGTATATTCCCTATATTGGAAATGTTGCCTTAAAAACAAAATCATTAAAGAAAAACTTCGGCACTCCTAATTCAGTATCTGTTTTATCAATATATTATGAGCAATTATTTGATTTGCTCGTTCTTGTTGTTTTAATACCACCATCACTATTGCTGTTTTTTAACATAACTTCTCCATCCTTCTCTGTTGTGTTATCTTTGATAATGTTTCTGGTTCTTATCTACTTTGTCAGCATAAATAGAAAGTTATTTTATAGTATCGCGTATTTTTTGATTGATAAAATTATAAAATTTCTCATTATGATCCCCTTTTTTAACAAAAAAACACGCAGCACAGATATCTTGAGGGAACACAAAAGCCTTGCTACGCATGTAAGTGTGCAGTTAATCGTATTGTCAGTTTTTAAATATGCACTGGTTGCTCTTCGTAATTATATCATATTATTTTCAATAAATGGTGATGTTTCGTATGTTTACGTGTTTTTTGGTATCTCTATCATACAATCTATTGTTTTGATCTCATTTATGCCGGGAAATGCTGGTATATCGGATGCCGGGTGGTTGGTATTTTTGCTTTTTATTGGGTTTAGCAAGACGGAATGCGGCATATTTATGCTTTTAGAAAAGTTAATAAGCACGACATCTTATATTATTCTTATAGCGTTATCATTTTTATATTATTATGTTACTCCGAAAATTTATAAAAAATTTTGTAGAATGTAACTTGTTAATAGTAAAAATACACAATAACTAACGGAAAAACTAAGAAAAAAGGGGGGTGTATGCCAAACAGAGACTCTAAATGGCCGGTTTTCGAAAAGCGTGCTCAATTAAAGCTGGCTTTTATATACAAGCTTTCTGTTAAGGAGCCTCTTGGGATTGCATATCTATCTTCGTACATAAAAACCCATATTTCAAACGTAATGATAAAATTTTTTGATCCAAAGGTAGATAATCTTGATGCAATAAAAAGTTTTTCTCCAAATATAATTTTATACAGCTGTATGTCAGGCCAAGTTCGAGAAAATGTGTTTAGAAATCTTTATCTTAAAAAAGTATTATCTCCATTTATGTCTGTTTTTGGTGGGCCGCATCCAACGTATTTTCCAGAAATGATAGAGGAAGATGGCGTCGATATTATTTGCCGAGGTGAGGGTGAAAGATCATTAGGAAATTTAATAAACGCTATTCAGAATGGAATTGACATTTATGACATAAAAGGTCTCTGGATAAAAAATGGCGGGGTAATTTATAAGAATGAAATTGATGTGCTGATAGAAAACTTGGACGATATTCCATTTCCTGACCGAAATCTTTTTTATGAAAAGTCACCTATATTTAGAGGTAGTATCGCTAAGTCTGTTTTTACTGCGAGAGGGTGTCCTTTTAGATGTACATACTGTTATAATAGTTCATTAAACATGCTTGTGAAGGGTAAAGGGAAGAGTCCAAGGTTTCGCTCACCATCTTCTGTAGTTAAAGAGGTGACTCAGTTGAAGAATCAATATCCATTGCCATACATCTTGTTCGGGGATGATGTTTTTGCGGGGGTTAATATCGAGTGGTTGGGAGAGTTCGCAGATCTCTACAGCAGCTTAAATATTCCGTATAATATAAGCATCCGGGCCGAGTTTGTTAAGCCAGAGATCGTAAAATATTTAAAAAAAAGCGGCTGTGCTTCAGCAACGTTGGCCATAGAACATGGAGATTATGCTTATAGAAAAAAATATCTGGACCGTCATATGTCTAACGAAAGGTTGGTAGAATCTGTGTATTTGCTTGAATCAGCGGGGATACGTGTTGCCACCCCTACAATGATTGGTCTGCCACATACTTCATTCGATGATGATATAAAAACCTTGGAGTTAGTCTGTAAGGCCAAGCCAACCTTTGCTGGAACAACAATATTTCAACCATATCCAGGTCTTCCGCTAACTGAGTTGTGTTTAAATAAAAAATTAATTGGAGAATCGTTTGCCAACCAATTGAATACTGATTGTTATCAACCTGCACACATAAAAGGAATTGACTATTCGAGGGTGTCAAAGTTGCGTAGAATTTTTGGTATCCTTAGAGTGGCAGGCTATCGATATCCCGATGCTCTAAAAACGTTATATAAAATTATTCCTGATAATTTCTTTATATACCATCTCAACAATTTTATTAATTATATATTCTTCTATAGATATTATGACTACAAAAGAGGGGTGCTGTCTAAAGCGAAGGAAGTATTTGTTGGTTTGGATACTGGTGCCTTTGGCGTTCATCTGAAGTGGCTTGGTCGTTCAGAAAAATTTTAGAGAAAATTTTAGCTCCATCTTTGTTTGTGACTTTCAGCACCCGGCAACGAATCGGGGTCCAGCAACTGTCTTGACTGTCAAG
This sequence comes from Magnetococcales bacterium, assembly GCA_015231175.1. Lineage (NCBI taxonomy): Bacteria > Pseudomonadati > Pseudomonadota > Magnetococcia > Magnetococcales > Magnetococcales bacterium. The sequence goes on from JADGBZ010000002.1 coordinate 103,680, forward strand.
CAGTTTCTGCCAGGGGGGGTGTC
>JADGBZ010000003.1 GCA_015231175.1 Magnetococcales bacterium
CAGGGGTGTGGGGGGTGCATGGGCCGGGTTCCACTCCCGATCCATCACCCGGTGGAGCAGCATGGCAAAACCGGCCAACAACACCACCCCGCCCAGGATGACAAAAAATTTCAGCACGCGCATGGATATCGAGACCTCCCCTGACAGGTACCGGATGGTGCGGATACCGGCGTCGCTTGCCGGGGCCCGGGTGGATCAGGCCCTGGCTGCCTGTGACCTTACGATGAGTCGCAGCGCCATTCAACGGCTCATCAAGCAGGGAGGGGTTTTGCGTTGGGGCGCTGCCATGGCGGACCTGGATGCGGGGGAGCCGGTTCTGGAAGCCGATCTTCGAGTGCAGGCCGGCGAGCGTTATCAAATGCCGTCGCCACAACCCGAACCCATCGCGGCGTTGCCCGAAAATATCTCCCTGGTCATCCGCCACGAGGATCGCCATCTGCTGGTGATCGACAAGCCGGCGGGTCTGGTGGTGCACCCCGGGGCCGGCAATGGGCACGGAACCCTGGTTAACGCCTTGTTGTACCATTGTGGCGGGGAGGGGGACTCTGCTGCGTCCGGTGAAGAAGGTTCAGTTCTTTCGGGTGTAGGCGGATCCTTCCGCCCCGGCATTGTGCATCGGTTGGACAAGGATACCAGTGGTTTGCTTGTGGTGGCCAAGAGTGACGCCGTTCACATGCACCTGGCGCAGCAGTTTGCCGAGCATTCGGTGTCGCGCCGTTACCTGGCGCTGGTCAAGGGCCACCCCGAGCGGGAGCAGGGGAGGATCGAGGCTCCCATTGGGCGGCATCCGACGCAGCGTACCCGCATGGCGGTTACGACCCGCCATGGTCGGGCGGCGGTAACCCACTATACGGTTTTGGAAAAACTCACCGGTTTTTCCCTGATCCAGTGTCGCCTGGAGACAGGGCGTACCCATCAGATTCGCGTCCATTTGACCCATATCGGCCACCCCTTGCTGGGGGATCCGGTTTATGGCCGTCCTTTTCAGCCTCCCGGCCACTGGCCGGAGGCGGTGCAACACCAGGTCAGGAGCTTCGCCCGCCAGGCCCTGCACGCCACCACCCTGGGTTTTACCCATCCGATCACCGGGGAACGTCTGGCTTTCGACTCCCCTCCGCCCGAGGATTTCAAGGGGTTGCTGACGGCGTTACGGAGTCTCGGGGAGAGCGGCAGGTGACCGCCGGGTGTTCCTCCTGGTCTATCTCCTGCCGAAGGAGCGTTTAGGACCAAATTTTTTGCCGCGTCCGGGGTGGGTACGGGTTTGTGCTGCACGCGGGTGGGGCAGGGTGCGCCTCTGGCCAAGGAGGCGGTCGATTTCGGCATTGATGGTGTGGCGATGGTCACGCGCCTCTTCCAGATCGGGGAAGCTGACGGGAAAACGGTAGTGCAGCCAACAGTAGAGATCGACAATGCGGACGGTGGTTTCCAGGGTGACCAGGCGTTGGAATCGGTTTGCGTCGGTGGGGAGGATATCCTCCAGGTCCAGGGTATGTTTGCGGGCCACGCTGGCGACCATGGTTTCAAAGGCGGCCATGGCCTCGTGGGAACGCACAGGTACCGGGGCCGAGGAAAAAATGAAACGGGTCGGCAGGTCCAGGGATTCGTGACTGTCGGCAATGCGGGCCAGAATGGTTTGATCTTCCAGATCGGCGAGCTTGTAGGTTTTCGGGTCGGGTTTGACGGACTTGAGAAACAGCGCGAGCAGGCGGGCCAGCTTGGGATCGTTTTCGCCCCGTAACGTGGCCATGGCCAAAATATGGTCCAGATTGGGGGCCAGGTGCGCCCGGCGCACGGCAAGGGGGCGGGCATGAAAGGCCGTGCGGATATGTTCCATGCCGATGCGGTATGTTCCGACGTAGCCGATCTCGTTTTGGCCAAAACGCCCCGCCCGCCCGGCAATCTGGCGCACCTCCAGGGGGGTCAGGGGGTGCTCTTCGCGGTCCATGAATTTGCGGTCTTCGCAGAAGAGCAGGGTTTTGATGGGCAGATTCAGGCCCATGCCGATGGCATCGGTGGCGGCGAGAAAGGGTGCTGCACCGCTGGCGAAAAGCCTGGCCTGGGTGCGGCGGATCTCGGGAGGAAGCGCACCGTAGATGACCGCTACGCGCTGGCCGGTCTGCTCTTCAAGATCCCGTTTCAATCCCAAAACCGCCGCCCGTGAAAAAGCCACCAGGGCTGTTCCGGGTTGCAGGGATTGGTGATCGCGTACCGTTTGGGGCAGAAGATGTAACGGGGTCAACCGTTCGAGGTGGACAATCTCGGGGATTTCACCGGTCAGGCGCAGCAATTGACCCAGGACGGCCTCGGCCTCGGGGGAGCCCACCACGCATACGTGTTCCGCCTGCACCCCCAAAACAGCCTGCGTCCAGGCCCAACCCCGATCGGAATCCCCCAGCATCTGGGCCTCATCGATGACACAAAGGGCATACTGCTCATGCAAAGCAAGCATTTCGATGGTGCTGGCGGTGTGCCTGGCCCCGGGGATCGGGATGCGCTCCTCCCCTGTGACCAGATTGCAGGGGGTTCCCCATTCGTTCAGGGTTTGCGCCACCTCCTGAGCCAGCAGGCGCAACGGGGCCAGGTAGACGCCATTCTCAGCCGCAGCCAAAAGTTGCAGGGCTTGATAGGTTTTACCCGAATTGGTCGGCCCCAGGAAAAAAGTGAATCGTCTCTGTTGCCGCCGGGCCGGAAACAACAGGTGAAACTCGCGGATCCGGGTAGCCGCGGCCACTTCGCGCTCAAAACGGGCTTCTTCGTACAACTTGTAAAATTGAGCGTAATATTTCCAATACGGTTGCAGATAAAACGGTTCAAGATTTTTTTGTTCCCGTTCCGTCAGGCGGCGATCGATCTGGTTGGCCAGGTCGGTATCTTCAGGGTTTTCCGCCGCGATGATGGCCTGAAACCGCCGTTGCCGAAACCGGGCCATGGCCCGAGTCCACGGCGTCAGGTCGAGTTCGGGAACGACGATCCCCAGTTGCTCCGCCGACAACCCCAGGGAGTGGCGCCGCTCCTGCCAATCAGCCAGCCGGGTCAGCATGCGGCGGAGCAACTCTTCGGCCTCGGGGGGGTGGGTCTGGACGAGGTCGTTGTTTTCCCAGGCCAGGAGGTTTTGTTCCATGGCCCGCAATCGGGTTGCCAGATCGTCACAATGGGCCTGAATGCGCTCACGCTGAGTGAGCAGATACTCTTGTTCGGTCAGGGTCTGGCTGAGGGCGAAAAGGCGCAGAATACCATCTTCCTGAAGGCTCTCGTAAGCCGGGAGCACTTGCTCCTGTACGCGGCGTCCCTGTTTTTTCCAGGCCTTCCGGGTGCGCAGGGGCTCCACGTCCCGGAGATGCCACACCGGGGTGCCATCGGCACGTTGTATGGGTTCTGCGCCGGGGCGAATGCGGCGAAACTCCCCCAGGTCGGCCTGGGTCACATACTGGTTTGCGTCGGCATCCTGTCCGGTCGCAAGGGAGTCGGGGAGCAGTCTCTTCAGGACGGCAAACGGGTTTGGCGTGCGGGGTTGAGGGGTATCTTCCGGCGTGAGGGACGCCTCGGCCTCGATATTTTCAGGATCGGGGCTTTCCGATCGGGGGTGAGTTTCTTCAGGAATGATCCGAGGCATGGCATCCGGCCTTGGTTTGGAGGGGTGACGGTACACACCCCTGAGGGTACAGCTTCCCATTGCAGAACGCCATTATGGTCGTTGCCCAAAATCCATCAATAACCCTTCCGCCCTGGCGGCAGGGCGGAGCATCTTTCCGTGCCATCGTGCAGCGGCTTGCGTAGGTTGACGTGCGGTGGAAAAGTTCCTCCATCCATGGATGTTTTTGGGAGAGTCACCAGATGATGCATTATCCCGGGTTGGAATTGGATCTTTTCGATCAGGCACGGAATTGGAAGAAATATAGTAACTATTCAGCACCCTTTCAAAAAAAGCCTGGATATGAAAGCCTTTGTCAGGGCTTCGCCCCGAACCCCACCAGGACTCTGTCCTGGACCTGCCAGGGAGCCAGCCCCCTGGACCCCGATTCGTGGTCGGGTGCTGAATAGTTACGAAATATGTAACTATTCACCACCCTTGCAAGAAAAGCCTGGACGGGAAAGCCTTTGTCAGGGCTTCGCCCCGAACCCCACCAGGGCTCTGCCCTGGACCCGCCAGGGAGCCAGCCCCCTGGACCCCGATTCGTGGTCGGGTGCTGAATAGTTACGAAATATTTAACTAGGCTTATCCGCTCGGAGTTGCAAGGGAGCGTATTGGAAGTCGGGGCCGGAACCGGCAACAGCACACTCCACCTGTGCGGGGGAGAGGGACTCGCCTGGACATGCCTGGAGCCGGATCCCGACCTGCTTACACGCACCACCGCCCGCATCGACCGGGGTGACTTCCAGCCGGTTGCACAACCCTGTTGGGAACTCTGGCGGATCTGCAACCGCATGCCCGTTTCGACTGCGTCCTCTATATTGACGTTTTAGAGCATATTCAATGCGATCAGGTCGAGTTGCGACGGGCGGCCAGTCATTTGACAAGGCCCGGAGGCCGGTTGGTCATTCTCTCTCCAGCCCACAATTTTCTTTTCACCCCCTTTGACACGGCCATTGGCCACTACCGTCGTTACAACCGTCGATCACTCACGGCCATCTTGCCGCAGGGCATGGTCATCGAAAAACTCCGCTATCTGGATTCGGTCGGATTTTTTGCCAGTGTTGCCAATCGCCTGCTGTTCCGCCAATCCATGCCTACCTCGGAACAGATCCGAATCTGGGATCGTGCCATGGTTCCCCTCTCCACATGGATCGACCCCGCACTTCGCTACCACCTTGGCAAATCCATTCTCCTGGTGGCACGGTTGAGTTGATCTCGGCATGTAGTCAAGGCAGGGCAATCGCATTTCAAAATTGAGCAAGGAGGGTGCGAGACATGCCTTGCCCCCTTTTGTCTGCTCTTCGGCAGTCGTCTTTTTCAGGATCCATTTTCCCCCAGGGGAGAACATCAAGCCACCGCGATGGAGCATCATGGAAGAGACGAAGCCAACCGATTCAGCACATTCAGTCCACTAAAAGAGATTCATCGACAGGTAGCGGTCCCCGCGATCGGGCAGGATGACGGCAATGCAGGCTGGCCCGGTGCATGTACCAGCCAGGCGGACGGCGGCGGCCACGGCTCCTCCAGCCGAAATACCGGCAAAAATGCCCTCTTCCCTCCCCAGGCGGTGGACCATCTCCAGGGATTCCGCTTCCGAGACATCCATCTCCCGATCCACCCAGCGAGGGTCAAAAATTTTTGGCAGGTAGGCAGCCGGCCACCGCCGAATGCCCGGTATTTTGGCCCCTTCTTCCGGTTGCACGCCAATGACTTGGATGTTCGGGTTGCGGGCCTTCAAGGCCCTTGAGACACCCATGATGGTGCCCGTGGTTCCCATGGCACTGATGAAATGGGTCACTTTTCCATCGGTATCCCGCCATATTTCCGGCCCCGTGGTACGTTGATGCATGCCCCAGTTGTCAGGATTGGAAAATTGGTCCAGCATGATCCCCTCGCCATGGGCCACCATCTCGCGGGCCCGGTCGATCGAACCCTCCATGCTCGCACTGGCCGGGGTCAGGATAAAATCGGCGCCATAGGCGGCCATGACGGCACGGCGCTCGATGGTCATGCTTTCAGGCATGATCAAGGTCAGGGGATACCCCCGACGCGCAGCGAGCATGGCCAGAGCAATGCCGGTGTTGCCGCTGGTCGCCTCAATGATCCGTACTCCAGGTTGCAGTTGACCTCGCGACTCCGCCCCCAGGATCATGCCCAGCGCCGCGCGATCCTTGACCGATCCGCCGGGATTGTCTCCCTCCATTTTGGCCATGATGCGCACATGTGGAAAAGGGGCAGACAATTTTTCCAGATCGACCAATGGTGTCCCGCCGATACATGCTTCCAGGTTTGCCACGTCGTTTTCTCCTTTGCCTCGTGTGACCATAACCGACAAAACAGGGATCTATCTTGACAGATTCGCGGACAACTGAAATGATTTCACGTTGGTGTGACTCATTTTGGGAAAAAGCATGAGCGATAGCAACGCTGAGCGTCAACGAAGGTTTGCCGCCAAAGCCAAGGATGCGGGAAAAATACGGATCCACGCCTGGGTTGAGGTTTCGACGGCCAGCCAACTGCGTGAGCTTGCCACCCAGAATGGATCGACGATCGGGGATGTCATCAACATGCTCCTTGGCATGCTCTATCCACCCGGGCCCATGATACGCATCAATCCGCAAGGTGATGCCACTCCCGATTCATCCGCGTCCGATTCCGCTGCCCTCCAGACTGAAACCTCTTTGCAACAGATGCAGAATCCATCTTCACCCTATCTGTTTCGTCCGATACCCGGAAACGACATGCCAAAATTGGAGACCCCCGCTGCGCCGACAGAAATGGGCGCCAACCGGAACAAAAAGCTGTTTTTCTCTCTTTTCGTTCTGATTGTCGTTGGCGTGGGGGTCGCTGCGTGGCAGCAGGTTTTGCCCCGTTTTTTCCCGTATTTGTCGTTCAGTGCCTCAACGCCGCTCCCACCACAAAAAAGCGAAGCACAGGTTCTCCTGACCAAAACCGGAACGGCGGCGCCCCTGGAGCGTTTACCCACCCACCACCACGGGGGGGCATCCCACGATGACGGCAAGGAAGACCGCCTCAAATTGAATCTCTCCCTGGAGTTCAAGTGACGGCCTCGTTTACTGTTTGACGGCGATGGGAAACTCCTCAAGCTCCCCGCCGGGTGTCTTGAAGGAGGGTTTTTGTTTGTGTTGTGGGTTGCTCTCCTGGACCAACCTTGGCACCATCCTCTTGACATATTGCCCCAGCATGACATTGTCCACGGACTCTCCGCCCATGGCAGCATGGCCGCTGATTCCATCCAGGATGGCGTAGGCAAAGACCCCGTGCCCGCTGTCACGGCCATTTTTGCGATACCCATCCAAGGCCTCCTGGGTACTGGAGGAGGCTGCCAGGAGGGTCATGCCGACTTCGTGTTGAACATTTTCCATGACCCGGTCCAGGGCGACGGCCCCGGCATGGCAGGTATCCAGAATCAACAAAATCCTGCCGGTCGTCTTGTTGACCTGGACCAGCCTGTCAACCAGCTCCCGACCTCCGAAGCCCTGCCTGGAGACCATCTCCGGTTCCGGCCCGGCGACATTTTGCGTCACATAGTAGTACTGATCGTTTTTGTTCTCATCCGGATAATTGACACCGTGTCCGGCCAGATAAATCAAGACCGTGTCACTCTTGCGCACCTCCTTGGCCAGGGTCGCGAAGGCCTTGTCCAGGTTCTCTTTGGAGACCTCTTCATCCGCCAGAATGTTGGTTTCCTTTGCAGCGTAGGCAACGAATTTGAGATCACCGCCCGGCAGCAGCTTGGGAACCAACACGTTGCTGAAGAGGGCCCCTTTGCGTTCTTGGAGGGTGTCCACGAACCCTTTGGCATCAGCCACGGCATAATGTAATACATTGACGTTTTTGTAGAGATTGACTCCGGCGGCCAGGATGAAGAGCCGTGGCTTTTCCTGCTCCGTCACGCCGCCACGTGACGCAATGGCCGTGGCAGTGACAAATTCGATCGGACGGGAGGTGCTGAAATAGGTACGGGATGGGTCGTACACCCGGAGGAGGAGGAGATTTTTTCCCGGATCCAGAGCGACTTTTTTCTCTATGACCAGGGTGGCGTTCTTGCCGGCTCCCGTACCGCTTCCCCCCGTGCCGGAGCCTGATGGCTCCGCTGTTCTGGAGAAGCCGCGCGTGGCTGTCTGGTCATCCTGATCGACATTTCTGTTGTTCAAAATCAGGGCCGTCGGGCCGGCTTGCTGCTGGCCTTTGGCAGAGATTTGATAGCGCACGCGAACGTTGTGGACCCCTTCCGGCAGGTGGAGTGACAGGGCATCCTCGGCGGTCACTGAAGCGGCAACTTGTTGTTTTGTCGCAGCAGTGGGGGAGGGGTTGGCAGGGGGATGGCTTCTGGAGAAGGCGCGAGTCACCACGTTGACCGAAATGTCCTGACACTTCTCGGCCTCTCCCTCTTTTTGGGCAAAACAGTAGGCGACGGGTTCCACCCTCGGCAATTTTTCCGAGACAAGGGCATCGATATCACCGATGGCTGCGGCAGCTTGTTGTATTTCTTTGGTGTTTTTTCCGGTGATCTTGCCGAGCAGAAAATCCTGCCGGTGCAACTTGCTGTAGAGCTGGTCAAAGTTGACCCAAAGGGGAGAGCTGTTCTTGCCTCTGTTGAAATGATAACCCACCATCTCCTGGCCGCCGTTGTAGGCGTGGGCAAAAAAGCCTTCTGGTGTCCAGGCGACCCAACGGTCATTGGCGGCATTCATGAAGAAGGTGGCCAACTCCTCAAGGGGGGAGGTATCCCGCAAACTGTACCAGCGCAGCGTGCCATCCAGCAGGGAGGCCACGGCCAGGGTGGCGTTTTTGGTAACCACCAAACCCGCAGCCGGAGCGGGAAGGTTGATCTTTTTCAGGAGTTCTCCCCGGTTATCAAAATATCGCAGAGAAAAATCCGATCCCAGCAGAAAGCCTTTCTGGTTGGGGAGGATGGCCAGGGATCTGGCGAGCTCTTCTCCATCCAGGGGCAGAGGCTTTTTTTCCAACGTCGGCTTGTTGGATGCTTCCCAACCCTTGATGTCGAGTTGCGGCGTGTGGGTGATGGGGGTAGCCAGGGTTGTGTCGACCGTGGTCACAGGAGAGAGTGTGCCATTTTGCAGGTCGAGCCGATAAGGACGTGCGCCTCGGCTTCGGGTGCCAAATTCGACGGTCACTCCGTCTTCCGAGAGAGCCAGGCGCCCTTGGTAGATTCCCCTGAAATCGGCAGCGACGGATTTTTTCTCCACGCGGAGACGACGGTCCGGGCCGATCAGGCCCCAAGCTGGGGACGCCGAGGCATAGAGAAGACCATCGGGCACGGATGCCAGCTGGTTGATGGCATCGCCGGATACAGACACGTCGGCATGTTTGCCGCGTCCACCCGCGCTCCAGAAGCGCACGAGACGTTTGCCTTGTGCGTCGACAGCTGTTCCCCCGGCAACGAGCGTGACCTCCTCTGGGTGTTGCGACCAGGTCACGGCTGAGGTATTGCCATCTCGCATACCCGAGACATTCGGAAGAAAAAGCGCCTTGAGATCCGTGGCTGACATGACTTCGACCCGGGGCGAATCCATGGATCCCACGGCCAACTGAGTATCGTCCGGAGAGAAGGCGACGGCAAGCGGGCGTTCTTTGGGGTGGAAACGCCGTTTGGCGATCAACTTGCCCTGGGTGTCGTAGAGGCGCACCTGTCCATCCAGGGAGGTGGTCGCAAGGAATTTGGAGTTATTGGCGAAGGCAACCCAATGCACCGCCCCTTCGTAGGCGCGATCCTGACCGATGCCATTGCCGGATGCATCGAGAAGAACCAATCCAAAGGTGCTCTCCGCCAGGGCCAGTTTTTGGCCATCCGGGGCGTAGGCCATATGGAATACCGGGGCTTTCAGGTTGGGGAGTACTCCCTTGATACGCTCCTTTTCCAGATCGAACAGGTAAAGCGAAAACAGGCCATCCCAGGAGTGGCCTGTGGCGCCGGAGACCAACAGGTTTTTTCCGTCGGGCGAAACGGCCACGCTGTAGAGCGCCCCCTCGTTGCCATGACCCATGGGAACGCGCAATGTGGAGAGAAGCCGGCCATCGGGAAGCGACCAGACACGCACGGTTTTGTCGTCGGAAACCGTGGCCACGAAACGGCCTTTGCCATCCATGCCCATCCGGTTGATCATCGCCGTGTGCATTCCGGTTTCGATGCGCAGAAAGGGTGTTTTGGGGGGGGCAGGAGGTGGGGTGGCATCCACCCCGGCCAGGCACGCGCCGGCGAAGACCAGGCTCAACAACAGCACGAGCCACCCATCCACAAAACAACGTCGGCGACACACAGCCATCAACCCATCTCCTGGCGGGGTTATCGAGAACCTCTCCCCTCTCCAAAGGTGGAAAAGGGGAGAGGCCCCGTTTGTTTCAGCCCTGTCTGTCAGGAGCCCAGGGACCAGCCATCCAACCGGCACATCCCATCCGTGTTGGCTCTCCATGACAGGAGAGCACGACGGTTGGTTCCATGCAGCCAGGAGGTATCCTGGGAGAGGGTGAAGCCGGTGCTGATATTTTGCACATAGTTATCGCCCATTTGCTCTGTCGGCGCCCATTTGCTCTGCGTCGAGGTCAAGATTTTTTGGGCCTGTTTCTTTTCGGTGGGAAGTTCCACCTTCTCGGCGGATTTTTTCCTGGCGGACGATTTGTCGTGTGAATCGGCCTTTTTCTTTTCGGTGTTTTGTTTTGCCTTTTCTGTCGGTTTTTTAACGGTTTCAGATACTGGCGCGGCCTTTACGGATTCCGCAGGAGAGGCGCTGTCCACCCCGGCGGCGGCGTTTTCGTCGGTTTTCTCAAGCTCGGCAACGGCGAATTTATACTCGTCCATACGTTTGTTCATGCCCGTGCGCACCCGGTCCCAAACAACGGCATCCTTGGCGGCCAGGCTCTTCAGGAGGGCCATTTGTGCTTCGGCTTCCGTTCTGGGTATCTTTTTGGCTTTGAGGTCGGCGCGAATCTTGTCGGCGGTTTGGGTACGGCAGGTGATCAATTCTTTCAAGGCCTGTTGGGTTTTATCCATTTCCTGGCCGTCTTTGAGCATGTCGTTTTTAAGATCGAGGATGGCCTGGTCTTCACCCTGTTGAACCTTGTTCATCCAATACCCGCCCAGAGCGCCGACCGCTGCACCTGCCGCAGCGCCGATCAAGGCGCTTTTCACATCCCCCTTCAACAGGGCTCCGAGACCAGCGCCGGTTGCAGCGCCAACCAGGGCGCCTTTCAGCATATCTTCGCCGTAGTAATCCCCGGTCGAATCCAGGGCAACCAGATATGTGCGGCATGGGTCGCGTCCATCATCCGCTCCGATTCGCTGCTCCTGGGTGGAGACACCGACCGCATTGAAGGCCTGCCCCGTGGTGACGCAACCTGTCAATTGCAGGCTGACAAAGCTCGCCAACAGAACCGAGACCCCTGTGCGTCGCATGACCTCGCGGCATCGACTGGCATGGGCGTGTGATCCGGTCTTGTCTCGGAGGTGCAACTCATGCAGATGAGAATCTGGCATTCTTTTCTTCCTTTGCTATGGGGAGGTCACACTGTGGGAACAAAAACATGTCAAGCAGGTTGGCACGGGGTGGCAGACCGGATCCACATCAAGCCGGACCAGGCAGGGAAACGACGACGGCAGTACGTTCGGGTTGGGAGCAGTCCAATTCGATGGTGCCACCCTGCGTCTTGGCTGACAACCAGGCCGAGTAGGTACCAAGACCCGTGCCTCTTTTTTTTCCGGAGGTGACGTATTTTTCAAAAAACCGGTTTCTGATGGAGAGCGGCACCGTGCCGGGGTTGGTGATTCGGATGGTGCGAGCACTGTTGGAGGAAGCCAGGGTGATTCCCACCACACTCGTTTCCGGTGTGGCCTCGATTGCGTTCAGGATCAGGTTGGAAAACAACGGATGACAAAGCATTTTTTCGCCAACCACCAGGAAAGGGGCATGGCTGTCTTGATCATCGGTTCGATCCACATGAATGGAGACCCCTTTTGGTTTGGCATGTCTCTCCATGTCATTGATGACCCTGCCCAACACGGTCAACAGGTCAAATGTTTCCGGCTGAAGCTGGTAGTTTCCCGTTTCAATTCGGACCAGATCAAGGGAGCGGTTGATCATCTCCAGCATGGAATAGGCGCTTTTCTCCATCATGTGGACAATGGCGCGTTGTTCGTCGGTCAGATTGTTTTCTCCCGTCAGCAAAACTTCAGGTAGACCGATCAGGCCGGACAGGGGGCCTTTAAGGTCGTGGCGGGCCATTTGCTCCATGTCTTCACGCAATTGCAAAGCGGTTTGCAGTTCAATGTTTTTCCGCTGCAAATCCCTCTGGGCCTTGTGCAGGGCAACGGCATTGCCGACCCGCGCCAACACAACCAGAGGGTTGCTTGGTTTACGGATATAATCGACGGCCCCCAACTCCAGCCCGATGGTTTCATCCGATGTCCCATCCATGGCGGTCAGGAAAATGATCGGAATGTCCCTGGTGAGGGGATCGCTCTTGATGCGGCGACAGACTTCATAACCGTCCATGTGTGGCATGACAATGTCCAGGAGAATCAGGTCCAACTCTCCCTGGGCGGCAATTTTCAGAGCCACATGGCCATGGGTGGCTACCTTGACGGTGAAGCGGGTTCCAAGGATGCTCCGGATGACATCGATACTCTCTGGTTGATCATCGACGAGAAGAACGACCCCTTTCCTGGACTCAGGGAAAGGATCACTGACGAGTTCATGCGTCTCGCGCTGGGGTTCTGAGTGACACATGGCAACGTTCCATGAGATGGTCAACAATACGAACGAGATATATCATACGTCCATATCGAGACGATGGCTCGGCTAATCCTGATGCTGATCCATGATTTGCAAAATCTGCGGTCTTAAATCAATAAAAGGCTTCACCAGGTCAGGGTCAAAGTGTTCACAGGACTCCCTGCGGATCAAATCCATGGTGTCATCCACCGACCAGGCTTTTTTGTAAGGCCGGGTGGATGTCAGGGCGTCGAACACATCGGCAATGGCCGTTATTCTTCCCTCCAAGGGAATCTCTTGACCTTGCAATCCTTGTGGGTAGCCGCTGCCATTCCACTTTTCGTGGTGGGTGTAGGCAATGGTGCGGGCCATGCTCAACAATCCGGAAGGTTGTTCCCCGATAATCCTGTATCCCACTTCAGGATGTGTTTTGATGATTCCGAACTCTTCTTCCGTCAGTTTGCTGGGTTTCAGGAGAACCTGATCGGGGATGCCGATTTTTCCAAGGTCATGCATCATGGAAGCGTTCATGAGTTGCTCGGATTCGGGCTCGCTCAACCCAATCTTGAGGGCCAGAAATTTTACGAAGTGGCTCATCCGGATCACGTGCTGGCCGGTTTCGTTGTCCCGAAATTCGGCGGCCCGACCCAATTGGCGGATCACTTCAAGCCGTGTCTTTTCCAGTTCCATGGTTTGCAACCGCAACTGGGTCGTGCGCAAGTCAACCTGGTCGGCAAGCAGCTTTCTTTTGTCGCTGAAGGCCAGATGGGTTTTGACCCGCGCCAGAACGATAGGCACGCTGATTGGCTTGGTCAGATAATCTACTGCGCCAAGGGAAAAGCCAAGGGTCTCATCTTCGACATCGACTCTGGCCGTCACGAATAAAATGGGGATATCACTGGTTCGCTTATCTGCTTTGAGAAGTCGGCACACCTCGTGGCCATCCATTCCGGGCATCATGACATCCAGCAGGATCAAATCCGGAGGTGATGGCGAAAAAGCGATTTTCAAGGCAAGACGACCATTGGTGGCAACCTGGAGTCTGTAATCGTTACTCAGAATGTTCTTCAGCACATCCAGATTTTCCGGTGTGTCGTCTACGACAAGGACTGTTTTTCGCACATCACTCGACATGGATGCACTCATGATTCGATCTCCAGATTGACATCCAATTCTCTGGCCCATTGTCGCAGTTGTTGCAGTCCTTCCTCAAAATCATACCTCTCGATACATTGTCGCAACATATGGGTCTTGAAACGTTTGTCTGATGTGTGGACCAACCTGTCAACGCGATCGATGACGTTTTCCACAGAGGCGTCGTAGGCAAGCAGGAGCGCCTCTGCCTCCCGAAGGTGGCCGGACAACAATACCAACTCTTCGGCAGTTTCCTGGACAACCTTGGCATCCTGGGAATTGTCGTTGGTGTTGGCCGACTCCACGGGAGCGGGGAGTGTGGCCCTGATGGCGCCGATGATCCGTTCCAACTCCCGGCCAGCCACGTCGATAGCGAGAAGAATATCTTCGGTACCCGCAGGGGCCGTCACCTTGTTTTCGATCTCCAAAGCCATGTTTCTCAAGTCGGTCATGCCCAGGGTTCCGGCGACGCCTTTCAAGGTGTGGGCGGCACGGGCGAGGGCATCCAGGTCGCCATGGCGCAGGCTCGTCTGCATCTGGTGGCAGGTGTGGAGCTGATTATGGGTGAATTTAAGCAGAATCTTTCGGTAAAGCTTCGCGTTGCCCCCCACATGACGCAGACCCAGGCACGTATCGATACCTGGCAGGTGTGGCAAAGAACTCACATCGCCTGGTGTTTGTGACTCTATCGGTTTTGCCGGAGTTACAACAGATTGGCTCTCGACCGGTGTGGTTGGCTTGGCCCATTTTTTGAGGACATCCAGAAGGGCATCCGGGTGTATGGGTTTGGCAACGTGATCGTTCATGCCGGCAGCGAGGCAATCGTTTCGATCATCCACCCGGGCGTTAGCCGTCATGGCGATGATGGGCACTTGGCCATGGGCTACCAATTTTCGAATGGACCTGGCAGCCGTCAAGCCATCCATCACGGGCATCTGGATGTCCATCAGGATTGCGTCGAACCGCTCACGTTGCACCACCGCCACAGCTTCCTCCCCGTTTTCGACCAGTGTAACGCGAATGTGTGCCCGTTCCAAGAGTTCCCGGGCAACCTGCTGATTGATTTCGTTGTCTTCCACCAGAAGAACATGTGTTCCGAGAAGAGAAACGGGGGGGGGATCGCCAACATGCGCGTTTTCCATGCCAAACCCATCCTGGGAAGAGGATGAATCATGCCGTTGATTCCCTTCCGGCTTGCGCAAACAAACGTTGAACACAAAACGGCTGCCTGCCATGGGAGCGCTTTCGACCCGTATCTCCCCCCCCATGATCTCCACCAGGCGTTTGCTGATGGCCAGACCAAGTCCTGTGCCTCCATACCGGCGAGTCGTGGAGGCATCGGCCTGAAAAAATTTCTGGAACAATTTCGCCGACTGCTCCGGTGTCATGCCGATGCCCGTGTCGCTGACGGCACATTCCAACACCGCTGTTGCCTCTGTTTCGTCGAGCAGACGGGTTTCCACAACGATTTTGCCCTGGTGAGTAAATTTGACGGCATTGCCCAACAAATTGGTTAAAACCTGTCCCAACCTGAAAGGGTCACCGGCGAGAAGGGGTGGTATATCGTCCGCCGTATGCAGAGACAGTTCGATACCTTTCTCCTGACACTGTAGAGAAAAAGTGTCCGCCAGATTATAAAGCATACCCCGGACAGAAAAAGTCTCCTGTTCCATGGAGATCTTGCCTGCTTCAATTTTTGAAAAATCCAGAACATCATTGATCAGATGCATGAGAGAGTGGGTGCTCAGGGCAACTTTTTTAAGATAATCGGTTTGTTGTTGCGTCAGATCGGTTTTGAGGCAGAGATTGGTCAGTCCGATGATGGCATTCATGGGAGTTCTGATTTCGTGGCTCATGTTGGCCAGAAACTCCCCTTTGGCCCGGCTGGCGGCTTCAGCTTCCTCTTTGGCGCGAATCAGGGCCGCTTCCATCTCTTTGCGGGGGGTGATGTCGCTGACCGTGCCTACCATGCGCAACACCCGGCCCTGAGCGTCCCACTCCACAGCGGCCCCTTTCGAGTGAACCCACTTGATCTCTCCCCCAAGGGAGATGATACGAAACTCGAGGTCATACGTTTCCGCCTCGCCGTTGCGATAGCGTTCCCCCTCTCGCAGAACCCATTCCCGATCTTCCGGGTAGAGTCGGGCCATCCAATCCTCCCGCAAACGCTGGCTCTGGTCCGGTGAAAATCCATAAATTCCTGCTTCGGTGGGATCTATAACCTGTTCCCCGGTGGCAAAATTGATATCCCACAATCCGAGTTTGCCATTTTGCAGGGCCATCGCCAGCCGGTTGGCGCTCCTTTCCACCTCCTCCTTGGTCTTGACGAGCTCCCTTTGCATATTTTTCAAATCTTCCAGATATTTTTTGCGATCGGTGATGTTGCGGATCACCCCCACTGTTCCCATGTAGCGGCGGGTGCGACAGTGGGTCTCGTTGCCAATATCTCCATAAATGCCCGAACTGTTGACCTCGACATCCACAACAGGATCGCTACAGGAGCGCATTTCGGTAGATTCCACCGCCTGGCCCCATTTCGTTTTCAGCCGGACCTCCAGGGCCATGGTCATCCTTTGGCCTGTGCGGCGTTCGTTGAAAACCTTGGCGCTTCCCGAGGTGGACACTTCGGACATCAGTTTCCGCAACAGACTTTCCCGGGAAACATGACCTTGGTCAACTTGATCGACAATCTCGGTAAAATGTTTGCCGATCAGCTCTGACGGGTGGTAGCCAAGCATTTCCACAGATTTGTTTAAAAAGGTAAAATAACCATTCTCATCAATTTTGTAAACAATGTCGGGCAACATTTGCACCAGGCTCCGAAAACGCTCCTCGGAAGCCGAAAGTTGCTCCATGTTGGTGGTCAATTGCTCATTGATGGTTTGCAGTCGTTTATTGTTGTTTTCCAACGCAGCATGGGCCTGGCGCAGGGCGATGTGGGTTCGGACACAAGCCTGGATATAGGGAGGGGTCAGGGGCTTGAAGATGTAATCAATGGCCCCCAATTGGAACCCCTTGATCTCATCCTCCACGTTCTCCTTCGCCGACATAAAGATGACTGGAATGGCACGAGTCGCATCATTGGCCTTGAGTCGACGACACACTTCATAGCCATCCATCTCCGGCATGAGGATGTCCAGAAGGATCAAATCTGGCCTGGGATCCATGGCCGCCACTTCCAAGGCCTTTTGCGCATTCAAACATGCATGAACACGATAATCCTCCCTCAAGACAGTGCCTAGAAGGTCTAAAATCTCTTCTGAGTCGTCGACAACCAGGATAAAGGGTGCAGATTCGGTTTTTAACATGAGGCTTTTCCAGTACAATCCGCATTCATTTCAAGCAAGCCAGGATCCGGGTATTTCATATTCGTATGTCCACCTGGTCCAGCATCGTTCGTATGTCCTACCTGGTCCAGCATGGTTCGTATGTCCACCTGGTCCAGCTTACGATCCCACTTTCCCTCCCGGGGCATGGACCCCGTCGGATATTTTGTCCACAGGGTGTAAAGCATCATACCTGATTGCATGCACAACTGGCTATTGCCAAATTGTTGGAGAATCTGGCAGAATGGCTAGGCTTTTTTTATACCGGTCTGCCGGCTGGCCACTCCTTGAATAGGACAATCAAATTGGCGGAAGCTCCTGTTTCTGATGCTTGTGATCCCCCAGATGAGGATGGGTTGCGTGTGGGGCAGTGGATGCAATCCTCGGGGTTTCACCGTCTGCTGGGCATTCAGGTGGAGGCGGTGCGCTCCGGCTGGTGCCGAGCCTCCCTGGTGGTGACGGCTGATCTTCTTAACCCCTTCGGCATCACGCACGGCGGTGTCGTCTTCACCCTGGCGGAGTTTGCCTATGGTGTGGCCGGCAACGCCAGTGGAGAGACCTCCGTCGGGCTGATGACCAGCATGACTTTTCCATCATCCAGCCGGGAGGGGGACCGCCTGACCGCTGAAGCGCGTGAGATGGCCTCTGGCTCCCGCACCCGGCACTTCCAGGTGGATGTCCGACGCGGCGACGGGCAGGTTGTCGGTCTCTTCACAGGGGTTCTCTTTCGTCGTGGCGATCCGCTCTCCCAGTGGATGACCGACGCGAAACCTATGCCCTTGCCCGACATTGCGCCGGCTGTGGCGGAACCTCCCGGCTCCGGTTCGTAGTCCTGCATCGTAGTCCTGCACGGGTGCAGGATGCATTGTCGCCATGAATAAATCACCGGTGACCGTTTACCAAAGAAAAGCCTGGAACGAACCATCCCCAAATCGGGAATTCTTTGAAATTTTCTTGGTGGCCTGACACTGTTCCTTGCAATCAACATGATGTGGTATAAAGGCTTTTCCAATCCTTCAAGGAGGAGAAAGGACCATGGATGGTCCAGAAATCGTTTTGGATGTCGGATGTGTGAATCCTGATTGCGGACGTTACGGGGTCAAGGGGTTGGGAAATATCGTGATCCGTCGTCGGTATGGAACCAGCGACATACGGTTCCTTCATTGCCGGCATTGTCAGCATGAGTTTTCCGAACTGGATGACTGTCAGGCCACCAAGCATTTTTCCGAAGGGGCCAGAGTGGAGGCGGTGATTCGGGAGAGTCTGGGGCGGTTGGCGTTGCCACGCTGAACCTGGACCAAGGAGACAAACCATGCTGAAAGCAGTGGAAGCCGAAGTTGGGGAAAACGGACAGATCCGATTGCGGGAACCTTTGGTATTGCGGGGTTGGCATCGAGCCGTGCTGACTGTTCTGGAACCCCTGGAAGCGGTGGAGGTCGATGCGCGGATTGTAGACGAATCAGGGAGTTGGCGCAGACATGTGGGGACGATGCAAGGCTCACCCCATTTTAACGGCGACCCTGTGGTCATTCAAGATGCGATGCGCGATGAATGGCGTTAATTGGCTGTTGGATACCAACTTGGTGATCGGGCTGCTTAAAGGGCATGCCGATGCCGTGGCTTTGGCAGAAAACCAAGGACTCATGCTGAACCACTCTGCGGTGAGTCAAATCACCCGCATGGAGTTGTTGGGCTTTCCCGGTCTGACCGAGACCGAGGAGGCACGCATCCAGGCATTCCTGAACGACTGCCGGGTCGTTTTGCTGGACGAGGCTATCGAGCAGCAGTCTATCCGCTTGCGTCGTTCCGGTTTGTTCAAACTACCGGACGCCATCATTGCTGCAACAGCCTTGACCTGGAGATTGCGACTGTTGACCTTGGATCATGGCATGGCCAGAGCCTTGGAGCAGGTGACCCCATGATGACCGTTGCGGATCTGGGTAGTGTCCCTTTTTGGTTGGTTACGGTCACACAGCCAAGGAATCTCGTAGCCCACCAGCGCCTACATCCTTACCTTGCTGTAACGCATCATCGTCCGAGCCTCGCGAACCATTGTAGCTGGACACGCCAATCGCAGCATATCCGTCGGATTCCAGCGCAGCAAAGTCGATCTTCGGATCGTTCCCGTGATAAAGTTCCGGCGTTGCGGGCGGCTGTGCAAAACGGCGCTGGGGCAACTCCTGTTGAACAACGGGTGGAGTAGACAACGCGGTCGGCATTCATAGGGGTTTGGTCCTGATGATCAGGGCTGAGCGCATGAGTCGTCATGGGTCGCGCCGGGTTTGCGGTCGATTGGGCCCCTGATGCCCGGGAGGGGCGGTTCATCCGCCAGAAACTGAGCGTCTGAACCTGAATGTCCAAAAAGGCATTCCCGACCAAATTCCGGTGGACGGTTGCGGCGAAATCCAGGAGAATCCGGCCAAGGGGATGAGGTTCCAATGGGAATGTTTTGCCGGGAGTCCTGGTGGTCGAGCGGGCCGCCTGCGGAAGCTCTCTGGTGTTGGCATAAAGGGAGTTCACATCTACCTGTGTGACAAGGAGTGGCACCCGTGAATCAAAAAAGAGCCGCAATGATTGCTGCGTTTGGCGTCCTTCTGGCCATTGTCGCACCAGGTCACGCCCGGGCCGAATCCTGTTCCAAAGCCACCGCCGAGCAGGCCGTCCTTGCTGCGTCGGAGATCGTTGAACGTTTGGGTGTCGAGGCGGCAAAGCAGGTGATTACGAAAGAGGATGCCCGCTTCCGTTGTGGGGAGTTTTCCGTGAAGGTCATCAACCACCGTGGAACTTGGGTGATCGATCCGGAAGACGGGAGCAACGTTGGCCACAAAGTGGCCGCGCTCCAGGATGGTGCTGCCATCAACTTCATGAATTCGCTCATCCAAGCGGCTATTCGCAACCGTGGGAGCATGGGAAGCTACTTTGCAACCGACACCGAACACGGGAAGGAGATCAGCAAGGCTCTGTACCATATCGACGTGCCGAAACGTAAGGTTGTTGTTTATGGCGCATTCATATTGGGCTGAGACTCCTCCCTGGTGGCATGTAAGTTTTGTGAATTTTTTGCGCGCCTGCCTGGATCTTTCGAAAGATGCTCGGTGGATGGGTCTGCCAACTTGATAACGCCCAATGCACGTATTCTGGAACGGGGGCGCGAACGGTTGGTGCCGCTCGCCGATCTGGTCTCACGCCTGCGCCAATGCGCCAGTGTTGCCATGGATCTGGGATGCGGCGACGCACGCTTCGTGCTGCACCAGGCACGACTGGATCCGGACACTCTCTTTGTCGGCGTGGATCTGGTTGCGGACAACATGGTCAGGGTCTCCAACCAGGCAGCCCGCAAGCCGGCGCGGGGAGGGGCGCCCAATCTGCTGTTGTGGGTGACCGACGCCCTGCTCCTGCAGGCGGCGCTGGCCCAAAGCGTCGACCGGGTCACCATCAACTGTCCATGGGGTGCCTTGTTGCGTGGGATCGTGCAGGGAGACCCCCAGGTATTGCGCCGCATGGCCATGCCTTTGAAATCTCATGGACGCATGCTGATCCGGCTGAATCTCCACACCTTCCGGGAGGAGACCCTGCGCGAGCGTTTGCTTCTGCCGACCATGAATACCGCAGGAGAGGATGCCCGCCTGCGGGACGGTTTTCATCAGGCAGGATTGAATCTCCTGCGCTGGGATCTTGCCGGAAGTGCAGACCGGGCCATCCGCACCACCTGGGGAGAGCGGCTCGGTCGAGGCAGTCTACGAGAGATCCTGGTCATCGAACTCGGCGTCCGAGCTACTGCGGGTGGCCCCCTTGAGGGCCAGCAACCGTTCAAAGGCCTGTCGGCGCGGGATGCCCTGGGTGACGGCCAGGGCCTGGGAGAGGGTTTTGAGGGGGCAACCTGAACGCAACAACTCGGTCAGCAACCGATCCTGCTCCTCTCCTGTGGCGTTCTCCTGGCGGGGGGGGGCCTTGCCAATGACCAGGGTGAACTCTCCCCGCACCGCATCCTGATCCCGAAAATGTTGCCTGAGCGTGTCGGCCTGGCCTCTGACCACGATTTCATTGGGCCGGGTCAGATTGCAGGTGATGACCATATCCCGCTCAGGCAGGGTGGCCAGGAGATCATCCAGGGTTTCCAGAAGTCGGTGCGGTGTTTCAAATACCACGGTTGTGGTGGACGCCAGGGCAATCTCCTGCAAAAGCAATAAACGTTTGCCGCGTGTCCGGGGCAGAAATCCCAGAAACAGGAAACGATCACTGGGCAGGCCGGATATGGCCAGGGCAGCCAGAATGGCGCTTGGACCTGGAACGGGAGAGACCAGGGCGCCTAATTGAACGGCACGACGCACCACCGGATAGCCTGGATCGGCACAACCCGGTGTTCCCGCCTCGGATATGAGCGCCAGGCGTTCACCGCGTTGCAACCATGTCTCCATCTGGGCGGCGCGTTCCTCCTCGTTTTGATCATGGCAGCTGATGAGTGGTTTACGAATTCCCAACGATTTTA
Organism: Magnetococcales bacterium; assembly: GCA_015231175.1. Lineage (NCBI taxonomy): Bacteria > Pseudomonadati > Pseudomonadota > Magnetococcia > Magnetococcales > Magnetococcales bacterium. The sequence continues at coordinate 21,337 of JADGBZ010000003.1, forward strand.
ACAAGGCATCTGCTGTGCGGGTGTCTTCAGCCAGGATGCGGTCCACCCCGGCCAGGGTGGCCTGGGCACGTGGCGAGAGATCCAGGGAATTGCCGATAGGCAGGGAAACGACATACAAGATTCCCTGGATTGTAGTTGCTTCCGGCAGGCGAACAGGTTCAACATCCATGACCACGTTGGCCCCTGGCAACCTGAGGCTGTCGATGAACGCCCGGTCCAAATCCCGTGCCGACTTGGTGGCCGCATGGGCAAAAGTGTTTCCCTGTGGCAAAGGGTGGCGCCGGATGATCAGGGGATCTCCTGGCTTGAAGGTAGGTGAGACGACCGCAAACAAGGTGTCGATTTGTTCTCCGCAACGCAGGGTGATGCACACTGGACCCCGCAACGAGGCCAAGGCATCGGCATCATATTGAGCGGCCACGCCAACAATGCAGCTGCCGCGTTGCGTCACATCCAGATCGGTGGTCAACTCCAGGGTTTTGGTGTGGGTCGCCTGAATGTTAAGATGGCCCTTGCAGTGAATGGAGACAGAGGTGATGGTTGCTGGGTCATCTCTCTTGGCGATTGCATTCACATCGGCTCCATTCCATGGGGAAAATTATTGTTCACTATGCGTCACCCGGCAACGAATCAACGGTTACTTTTTTTGGTCAAGAGTATGCATGCAGGTGGCACATGGCAAGATCACCTTCCGTCCGGCGCTCTTGGCACGTAAGAGTGGCGTGGATCAACAACCTGACCGGTACATTGTCATGGCCATTATTCTTGGTTTGAACGCTTATCATGGCGACGCCGCCGCTGCGCTTGTGGTGGACGGTCGGCTTTTGGCTGCCGTGGAGGAGGAGCGGTTCCGCCGCATCAAGCACTGGGCCGGTTTTCCCTCCCAGGCCATCCGCTACTGTCTGAGCGAGGGGGGAATCTCCCTGCAACAAGTGGATGTGATTGCCATCAACAGCAACCCGAAGGCCAACTTGCTGCGAAAAATAGACCACGTTCTGCGTTACTCACCGGATCCCGGTTTTGTTCTCTCCCGGCTGCGCAATGCCCGCCGTCGGCACGTCATCCTCAATGAACTGGAGCGGCATTTCCCCAACGCCCGCTTTGCCGGGGAAATCCAGAGAGTCGAGCACCACCTGGCCCATATGGCCTCCGCTTTCTTCGTTTCTCCCTTTGCGGAGGCTGCCATCCTCTCCGTGGACGGTTTCGGGGATTATGCCTCCGCACTCTGGGGGGTGGGCGAAGCGGAAAAAATCACCATCCTTGGCCGGATCAATTTTCCGCACTCCCTGGGCATCTTTTATCAGGCCATGACCCAGTATCTTGGTTTCCCACATTATGGCGATGAGTACAAGGTTATGGGATTGGCTCCCTATGGCGAGCCGACCTACAAAGATGCCATGCAACGTATCGTCCGCATCTCCTCCAACGGCGAATACACGTTGGACCTCGATTTTTTCCGCCATCATCGGGAGAACATTCACTACGAGTGGGACCATGGCGCCCCGACCTCTGGAGATCTGTTTTCACCCTCTCTGGAAAAGTTTCTTGGTCCTCGGCGGCAACCTGACGAGGTGTTGACTGCTCGCCATAAGGACATGGCCCGCTCTGTCCAGGCCATGTACGAGACGGCGTTGTTTCACCTTTTGCAGGCCTTGCAGAGGCGGACGGGCCTGGAGACCCTGGCCCTGGCGGGAGGGTGCGCCATGAACTCCGTGGCCAATGGAAAAATCCATGAGCATACCCCCTTCCGAAAAACATATATCCAACCAGCCGGGGGTGATGCCGGCGGGGCCATTGGCGCGGCATGGGCGGTCTGGTGTGGTCGGTTTGGGGGAGCGCGGCCTGAACCCATGCTCCACGCCTACTGGGGGCCATCCTACACCGACGACGACCATGCACACCTGCTGCTGACTCACACCATCACCCTGAATGTTGCGGGGTGTACGTTCGTCAAGTTGGAAAATGGAGAGCTGTTGACGCGCACTGCCCAGGCTATCGCGGATGGGAAGGTTGTGGGTTGGTTCCAGGGGCGTATGGAGTGGGGACCACGGGCCCTGGGCAACCGGTCCATCCTGTGTGATCCCCGGCGGGCCGACATGAAGGAGATTCTGAACTGCAAAATCAAACGGCGGGAGTCCTTTCGGCCTTTTGCCCCGGCCATTTTGCGCGAAGCCGTCCCCGAATGGTTTGAAACGGACGATGATGTTCCCTTCATGATGAAGGTGTTCCAGATTCGCGCCGAGAAACGGCCCCTCATTCCAGCCGTGACTCACGTTGATGGCTCAGGTCGGTTGCAAACGGTAGCGGAAACCGCCAACCCCCTCTACCACCGATTGATCTCCACTTTCAGGGATATTTCCGGGGTTCCTATTGTTCTCAACACATCCTTCAATGAAAATGAACCCATTGTCTGCCAACCCAGTGAAGCCCTGGAGTGCTTCCTGCGGACCCGGATGGACATTCTGGTGATGGGAAACTGGTTCCTCATGCGAACTCCCGGCATTGATGCGAGGTAACGCCTACCTGATTGTTGCAGATGCAAGATGAAGCACGTTGTAGGTAGTTGGGATTTGTCAAGGTATTGTTGACGGATTATTTTATTGTAGCTATGATAAGTCCCATAAAGATTGAGTTTGATTCTGCCAAGGACAGGGTCAATCGCATGAAGCATGGGGAGTCCCTGCGCGGCGCGATAGATCTTGATTGGGAGAGACTTCTTGCCACTTCGGATTACCGGCACGACTACGGGGAGCCTCGCCAGGTTGGCTACGCACCAAAAGGGAACAGGCTGTACTGCGTCGTGTTTGTAGACCGTTGAAATATCAGAAGAATTATTAGCTTGCGCAAAGCGAACAAACGGGAGGTTAAGCGTTATGCCAGAGACATACATGGGATTCATCCTTCCCACTTCTGAAGAGGAGGAAGCTATCGCCCGTGGCATTGCAGAGGATCCAGACACGTATGTGCCGACTGACGATGAGTTTAGGGCCATGCGCCCCCTGCGAGGCAGGCCGGTTGCCCCTGATAAGAAGATTCTGTTATCCGTGCGGTATTCGCCGGATGTTGTAGAGTTCTTCAAGGCTACAGGTCCAGGCTGGCAAACACGCATGAATGACGCCCTGCTGGAGTGGGTGGCATCGCACAGGTGACCATCCGCACACCCAACCATTTGGAGATCCAGTGTCAGTCCCGAGAGAGACTTGGCTCCGGCCAGGGGAAAAGGGTCGAGGGCAACGGCGCTTGGATGATGATTTCATCTATCAATTCATGGGGGTGTGACATCCTCAAGTCCCATACGCCGCTCCAGCAGGCGCAGGGTCAGCAATATTTCGCTCAGGCTCCTTTGGGCGGCATAATATAAACCAGGACGCCCGTCCAGGATGCCCCCCTTCAATAACAGGCATTTGATCAACACCAGAAAGGGCGCTACAAAACAGAGGCGCCGCAACCGGTCTGGCCAGGAGAGTTTCATCCAGGGTGTGGAGAGGATGTGATCCGCCTCCAGGCGCATGTACCGGTCCTGGGCCTGTAGCCAGTAGCTCAACGATTTGCGATCATCATGATCGATGGGGTGCCGCAGGAACTCCACATGGCCATCGATGGCCAGGGCCTGGGTATGGCCATCCTGGTAGTAGCGACCGCAGGAGCGGCGAAACAGGACGACCTTGTCCGGATAGAGCGTGCCACGCAGCGGTTTGCCGTCGATACAGTAGCGGAACCTGGCCATATAACCAACTGTTTTGGCCGAGGGACGTAATTTGGTCAGCTCTCGGGTCAATGCTTCCGATACCTGATAATCCGCATCCAGGGCCAAAATCCAGGCATCCTCTTCGATGATGATGTCGTGGATCGCGACATTCCATTGCTGTGCATGGGTATCGAAAAAGCGCTGGTGAAAATCGACGTTGGGAAAGGAGACAGCCATGTCACGGGTGGTATCGGTGCTGAAGCTGTCCAAAACGACAACCCGAGAGGCCCACCACAGCTTTTCCAGGGTTCGCCCGATGTTGGGAGATTCGTTGCAGGTCAGGATGACCGGGGTGATTTGATCCAGCATGTCATGGATCCTGTGTTGATGGCCCGGCAGCGAACCCGGTACGTACCAGGAGCAAGATGGGCAGTTTTTGGGGGAGAGCGAAGCCCCATTTATTGGATATTTCCACCAGGTCGGCTTCATCGAAACCGTCATGGCACTCAACGCACAGAGCGTCCACACGATTCAACCAGGCGCAATTTTTCTTCAATAATATCTTTTCGTGTCCTTCGATGTCCATTTTGAGCAGGCCGATACGCTTCCACTTCAGTTGCTCAAGAATACTCTCCACAGAGATGGACTCGATCTTCATGGTGCGGCCTGTAAATCGTTCTGGGTGCGTTGTTTCCAGGACACGGTGATCAAAATCGCGCCGGGCGATCTCCATCTCCACATGGCCGTCATGCACCGAGGCTGCACTCTGAAACAGGGTGGCGTCCACTTGATTCAGGCGCAGGTTTTCCCGGAGCACGGCCATGTTTTCCGGAATGGGTTCCACGCCAGCTACACGCGCCTTGGGGTAGGCCCGGGAAAAATAAATCATCGTCAGGCCCGTATTGGCTCCCAGATCCAAAATGGTTTCGGGCACGAACGGCAAGGGCAGATCATAATAGCGATGATGGAAAACCTCACTGAGTATGAAGGCATCCGCACCGAGATTGTTGCGAATCAGCAACCGAAGGGAACCCACCGGATGGGGGTACCGGAAGTTGATTTGCCAAGCAAAACCAAACAGCCACTTTGTCCATGGATATTTGGCACAGTACATACAGGACAAATATTTGAGACGATCCGGCAGGCCCGGACATGTTGAGGAAACCAATCGGATGTTTTCGCGCAGCCTGTTCAGGATACTCATGATTTCTCTACATGTTCAAGGATCATGATGCTGGTCGGCCCCTGTGGTATCGACGTTCTGTTGTTGATGCAACAATTCCAGGAAATAGCCGGGACGGTTGGACAACTCACCCCAGGATCCCCGATCAACGATGCGGCCCTCCTTCAGCACGATGATGACATCAGCCTGGCGAACCGTCGAGAAACGGTGAGCGATCAGGAGAATGGTCATGGTTTTGGCCAACCGGTCGATCGTTTGCTGTACCAAAGCTTCGGATTGGCTGTCCAGGGCGCTCGTTGCTTCGTCCAGGACAAGCAATTCGGGTTGTCGGGCCAGGGCGCGCGCCAGGGCGATCCGTTGTCGTTGGCCACCGGAAAGGCGCACCCCCTGGTCCCCGATGAGGGTATCGTACCCGGCGGGAAGTTGCTGAATGAACGTGTCAGCCTGGGCTTTGCGAGCGCTTTCCTGAATGTTTTCCATGTCCTGCGGATTTTGTGAACCCCAGCCGATATTGGCGGCGATGGTGTCGTGAAGCAAGAAAGTTTGTTGGGACACATAGCCGATGGCACGACGCCAATCGACAGGATCGTAGTTGGTCAACGGCTGCCCGTCCAGCAGAATGGTACCGCTGACGGGATGGAGGAGTCCCATGATCAGATCCATCAACGTGCTCTTGCCACCTCCCGATCCCCCAACCAGGGCCACGGTGGCGCCACGCTGGATGTCGAGATCGATGTCGGACAGCACCGGTCTTCCTGCTCCATAGGAAAAACAAACCTGCCGCAGTTGCATTCCTGACTGAATGCCTCGAAAAGCCACCCCCTGGCCAGGACGCCAGGAATCTTGATGTCTCCGGGCATTTTCCAACACCCCCTCGACATTTTCCAATCCAGGAAGATTGGCCATGACGGCAAAATAGAGATGAATGAATTGCTGAAACCGTGGTATGAATCTGTAGAATACAAAGAGCAGGATCAATATGCTTGGCAGGTCCATGCCGATCTGTGCAACGCCGATGTAAATGGCCAGGCAAAGCTGGCTGACCGTGACCAGTTCAAAAACGGCCCGGTTCAAGGCGGGGAGGGATACAGTGCTGAACCAGGCGAGGGCGACCTTTTCCGAGGCCTGGTCGGCCTGCTGCACGGCCAGTTTTTCCATGGCGCCAGCCTTGACAATCTTGGCATTGTCCATGTATTCGAGGATGATTCCTTTGTAATGTGTGTTCCGCAGCGTGATCTCCTCGCCAATATTCAGGCCACGCCGCAACAGGGATCGCATGAAAAATACGACGACTCCTCCCACGGTCAGCACGCCGATCGTCAGACGCCAGGAGACAAGACAGGCGACCCCGGCATAAATGATAACTGTAATCATGTTGCTGATCAGCGGGGAGTAATAAAGCAGCATGTTGACAGCGCGTGTCACTTCATCGGTCAGGGTATTGGCCAGGTCACTCTTTTTGGCAGTCGTAAAAAACGGCCAATCCGCCGCGAAGATGGATTGAAAGAGCCGGTGACGAAGTTCTCCCAGAAAACGGGCGCACAACCATCCCGACATCCGTTCGCGAAAAAAAGTGGTTGCGACCTGCATGGCAAAGACGAACAGGAAAAATACCAGGCCCGATACCAGGGTCAGGGAGATGCCGGAGGCCTGAAAAAGCTTTAAAAAAATGCCGCTGATCCCCTGGACTTCCACAGGCTTGGCCATGGCCAGATCAAGGATCGGAACCAGAAGGGCAACCCCAAAACCCTCCAAAAATCCACCTATGACCATAACCCCGATCAAACCGGGCAGATGCCACGGATAATATTTCATCAGGCGCCGGGTGACCCGATAGATTCCCAAAAACCTGACATGGGCCAGAGATGGGGAGATGGTCAAGACGAATTCCTTTGGCAACAAGCTCCAGAGCGTTGTCGGGTTCCGCAGAGTGCAGAAATGGCTCACTATAGTGGCCGTGGTGCAGTTATGCCACAACAAATTTTTTTTTGGTTCTCGCAATCATCCCGGTCTGGCAATCGTTTTTTTGGGTTCTTTTTTTTCGATCACTCGGGCTACCATGGGACCGGGGTGGATTTTCCTCCCTGTTGACGCCTTCCGGAGCCATGCCTCCTGGATGACGTTCCGGCCCTTGTCGAAAGCATGTCCATGAACTTTTTTTTACCATTGTCCCTGCGGGCCACCTTTTTCTTTCATCTGCCATGGGCTTCATGTCTGGTGGCCCTGGCCGTTCGGCAGGAAAATCTCTCCTGGTGGGAGCTCCTGACATTTTTCCTGTTCGTCTCCTTGTTGGCCCTGGGATCCGGTTTCTTGTTCCACAGCTACATTTCCCGGCGTGTTGCACGCCTGACGGATGCAGCGACCAAACTGGCTGCGGGTCATCTGGATACCCGGGTTCACCTGGACGGGAGTGACGAGTTCACACGCCTGGCCGATGTTTTTAACCATTCGGCAGAGGCGATGCAGGACGCCCACCGACTTCTGGAGAGTCAGGGTGAGGAGAGAATTCGAGCATTGGAGGTATCTTGCCGCACCCTGCGCCAGATACTCGACGCCATGCCCACCGGGATTTTCTGGAAAGATGCGTTTGGGCGCTACCTCGGTTGCAACCCATGTTTCGCGCAGGAGAACGGACTGGAAGATTCCCAGGCCATTTTCGGTCTCAGTGACATGGATCTGCCCTGGCATGAGGAGGCCCCGCGATACCGGCTTGATGACCTCGCCATTCTGGAACGGAGAGAGTCAAAACTGGTCAGCGAAGTCAAAATAACTTCTTCCAACCTTGGAGAACGATGGTTCCAAATCAGCAGAGCGCCCATGTTGGATGCGGAGAATCGTGTCGTCGGCGTCCTGGGTCTGCACGTGGATATCACCCATGTCAAAAAAACCGAACAGGCCCTCGTGGAGGCGAATCGAAAGAATGACGAAGCAATCCTGAAAAACACCCTGGAAGCCATCGACGAAGGGGTTTGGGATTGGGATATCACCAGTGGAACCGTCTATTTCAGCCCACGCTGGGCGCGTATGTTCGGTTTTGAACCTCACGAAATCCATTCCAGTCTGGCAACCTGGCAAAACCTGCTCCACCCTGAGGATCTGACCCGGTTCGAGAAGGCAGTCAGGGACCATTTTCAAGGACATGCCGACCATTTTTCCCTGGAACATCGCATGCGGCACCGCGATGGCCGTTGGATGTGGATTCTGGACCGGGGCCGGGTCATCGAACGCGATGCGCATGGTTCTCCGGTGCGCATGGTTGGCGCAAACCTGGATATCACCCCGCGCAAAATCATGGAAGATCGTCTGTTGCAGGCCAAACAGGAGGCGGAAAGAGCCAATCGGGCCAAATCGGAATTTCTGGCCAATATGAGCCATGAAATCCGGACTCCGCTGAACGCCATCATCAATCTCAGTTACTTGGTGTCCCAGGGCGAGTTGCCCCCCGTGCAACGGGATTATCTCAAACGGGTCCAGGAGGCAGGACGCTCTTTGCTGGGGATACTCAACGATATCCTGGATCTTTCCAAGATCGATGCTGGCCAGATGACGTTGGACCTTGTTCCATTCCAGATGGACGACGTTTTGTCACACCTTGCCGCCACAATCAACTCGGCCAATACCCAAGGTCTGGAGGTTGTGTTCCGGGTCCACCCTGCCACGCCTGCCGAACTGCTTGGCGACCCGCAACGCCTGGGGCAGGTGCTGGCGAATCTGGTGGGAAACGCCCTGAAATTTACCAAGAAAGGCCATATTCTCATCACCATCGAACCATGCCAGCGCAACAAGGAGCGCATGGCTTTGCGTTTTGCCATTACCGACACCGGCATTGGCATTCCGGACGAGGGCCGGGCATGGATTTTCGATTCCTTCAGCCAGGGGGACAACTCACGCAGCCGACGTTATGGTGGTGCGGGACTTGGCTTGGGCATTTGTGAGAGACTGGTGCGTATGATGGGGGGAGATATTCAACTGGAGAGCCACCCCGGCCATGGCAGCACGTTCCAATTCACCGCCTGGTTCGGCCTTTCTGATGCTACGTCCTGCCCGGTTGACAAATCACGACTCGCATCCCTGCGCCACCGGAGAGTTCTGGTCATCGAGGAGAGTGCCTTGGTGGGGGAAACCATCAAGGAATTGTTGAATTTTCATGGCATGGAGACGACGCTCATGACCACCGGTTCCCATCTCTGGGACGGATTGGAATCTGCTGAAAATATGGGAATCCCCCCCCCTTTTTCCTTTCTCGTTCTGGATATGGATGCCTCCCATACCGATGGCTTTGCAACCGTGCGACGCATTCGTGAAATTCCAACCCAAAAGGATGTGCCCGTTTTGTTCATGGTCTCTACCCGAAATCGGGACAAGGTCCAAAAAATTTTGGATCACCAGGAGGCCTGCGGCTTGGTGTTCAAGCCGGTCATCGCCTCCAACCTGCTGAACAGCATGGCCGATCTTTTTGAACTCAGTCATACTTTTTCAACCCAACACTCTGCGGCCCATACTTTCCTGGAGAGCAACGACTGGTATCTGCCAGGAGTTGACATGCAGGCCGGGTTGCATCTGGCGGATGGGGATGTCAGTCTGTTCCGTCGGCTCTTGCTGGAATTTCGCGAGCGCCATGTTGCGTTCATTGACATTCTCCACCAGGCTTGGGAAGGGAAGGCTATCGATCAGGTTCGTCAACATGTCCAACTGGTCAAAACCATGGCCGGTCACATCGGCGCATCTCCCCTCCAACATGCCGTGGATGCTTTCCTGGTGAGTCTGGACCAGCCTGAACAAGGTCAGCGGGAACTGGCCATGGCCGTCCTTGAAGCCCGATTCCAGGAACTTATGACCGGTTTGCGTGCTGGCTTTTCTCCCTTGGCGAACGAATCCCTGTTCCTGGATAATCACCAGACCCATATGTTGTCACTCGATATCAGGCGTGCTGGCGAGCTGGTCGAGGCGTTGTTGACCAGCCTCGATCTGGACGTAGCCAAATCCCATACGCTTTCCGAGGAGCTCGTAAGCCTGTTCAGGGGAACAAAATTTGAAAAATCCGGGCATCAGATCCACATCGAACTTTCCCAATTTGAAACGGATGCTGCACGGTTATTGCTTCAGGATGTCGTCTGTCGCTTGAAAAACTCAGAGCAGGGTGTCAACCATTCACATGGATAACTCCATTCGTCCGGAAAAACCCAGAATTCTTGTTGTTGATGATGTGGTGGACAACCTGCGCATCCTGACCATCCTGTTGCAGGGCGATTATGTCGTCATGGCCGCCAAGAGTGGGCAAAAAGCCCTGGAGTTGGCCCATGCTCATCCCAAACCGGATCTCATCCTGTTGGATGTCATGATGCCCGAGATGGACGGATTCGAGGTGTGCCGGCGCCTGAAGGAAGATGCATTGACCTGGGATATCCCCGTCATCTTCGTCACCGCCCTGGATGAAGAAAAGGATGAGGCCTACGGCTTCAAGGTGGGCGGGGTTGACTATATCTCCAAACCCTATCGTCCCCCCATTATCCGGGCGCGTGTGCAAACCCATATCTCCCTGCAATCCGCTGTGACCAAGTTGCGTACTCAAAAGGAACTGCTCTCGATTGAACGCAGCATGGTCGAAAACATCATCCTCAGGATGCGGAGTTCCCTCGCTCCGGCCAGTGACCCCCATATCCGCACCTTGGAAACGCCCGTGGAGAAAACCACGGGTGATATTCTGCTGGCCGAACGCCGCCATGATGGCGTTTTACACGTCTTCCTCGGCGATTTCACCGGACATGGCCTTTCGGCTGCTGTCGGTGGCCCCATGGTGGTGGATATCTTTCACGCCATGACAATCAAAAATTTTTCCATGGAGGAGATTCTCCAGGAAATCAACAAAAAACTTTATAAAAAACTTCCCCATAATCTTTTTCTTGCTGCCATATTTATTGAACTTACACATGATTTTCGGCAGATTCGCGTCTGGAATGGCGGGATGCCATCTCTGCTGATTTTTCGACAAGATTTTGCAGTCGAAGAGATTCCACCCAAATACTTTCCCTTGGGTATCTTGCCTGAAGTTGAGACGTCGAATGTCATTCAATCGGCAACCCTTCTTCCGCAAGAGCGTATTGTTGCATTTTCTGACGGTATCATCGAGATGATGGACGCTGACAGCCAGATGTTTGGGTCGCAGCGTCTGATTGATGTTTTGCGGCAAATTTTTAGAAACACGGAACCTTTGTCGATCCTGGAAGATCATCTAAAAAATTTTCGTAAAGACACACCACAAATGGATGACATTACCATGGTCGAACTGAGTTCCTTTTGACGGTTTATCAAGATGGATTCTGGCAACCAGACGTCCATCATTCTTATGACGGACCTTGTTCGTGTGTTCGATAAAAAATATAACATGACTTTACTGAGGGATCCTTATGGGAAGCGCTGGATGTTCCGCCATGGAGTGCGATACAGCCATCCGTTCTGAAAAGCAGGCCATTCTGGTCGTTGATGATGTTCCCGCCAACATCAAGACGTTGATCTCCATTCTTTCGGGTGATTATAAAATTCTTGTGGCCACCAGCGGACCCTCCGCTTTGGAAACAGCATCAAGCAAGCCGATTGACCTGATTCTTTTGGATATTCTCATGCCTGGAATGGATGGTTTTGAAGTGTGTCGCAGGCTGAAGGCCGACGCAGCGACCCGTTCGATTCCCGTCGTTTTCATCACCGGTTTGGAAGAACCGGAGAGCGAAAAGATGGGTTTGGAGATCGGCGCGGTGGATTACGTCACCAAACCCTTCAATGCCGCCGTGGTGAAGGCCAGGGTTGGTAATCACCTCTATCTCCAAGCTACCTTGCGGCAACTCGCTCGACAAAATCAGGCCCTTTCCGAGGCGGAAAAAATACGTGGCCAAGTCGAGCAGATCACCCGGCACGATATGAAATCACCCTTGAACGGCATCATCGGCTTTACGGAACTCCTCCTGGCAGCCGACGATATCGCTGCGGAGCACAAGGAATCCCTTCTGATTATCCGGCAGGACGCCTACAGGGCGCTCCATATGATCAACCTCTCCCTGGGGCTTTATCGCATGGAGCAGGGAACCTATCACCTGACGCCCAAGGAGGTGGACTTGATTGCCACCATGAAAAACGTTCGCCAGGATTTGGATACCCTTTTCTGTACCTTCCGGGTCACGAGCGTCGTGCTTCTCAACACCTTCCCCGTTGGGGAGAACGACCGTTTTTTGGTCATGGGCGAGGAGATGCTCTGTTACTCGGTGCTGGCCAATCTGGTCAGGAATGCGGTGGAAGCCTCTCCGATGGGAGGGTCGGTCACCCTCTCCATGTGGGAGGAGGAGAGCATGAACGTCGTCTCCATCCACAATCGTGGGGGGGTGCCGGAGGCGATTCGCGACCGGTTTTTTGACCGGGGGGTGACCCATGGGAAAAAATCTGGAACCGGTCTGGGAACCTATTCGGCCAAGCTGATCGTTGAAGCCCAGGGAGGCAACATTCTCCTGGCGCCGGCCACCGGTCTGGATGAATCAACGATTCAAATCCGTCTTCCTCGGGCATCATCTGCCCAGAAATGCGCGCCCCATGGACCCGACCTTATGATGACTACCGATCCATGCGGAGTGCACCCATGACCGCTCGGCTTTATGGAACCACAGGAGAATGCAAGTGGGGTATCTGAAAAAAATTCGGGTCAGTACCGGCATTGATTGGGTGGAAGCACCTGAAGCGGACATGCGTATCTTGTGTGGGTGCCCGGCTGACAGTATCAAGCACCTGATGAGGAGAGGTCTGATCCTTTCCGCAGAGAAAAATGGCGTTACCTTTGAGACCGGCCCCAACGCCATCCTGCTGGCAGACAGCCTGGTGCAAAACGGTGATTTTGCCAATCTGGCCGAATTTCCCGTCCTCCAGATGCTTTATCGGCAGGGTATCATCATACCCGGTCACCCCAACAATTCGGGCGTCAAACCCTTGCTGATCGGCCTCAGGGAACAGGTCAGCGCCCAGATGCAATACATTTATCGGGGCAGTTATGGTCTGGTGACCGAACAGGAGATGCTGACCGCCGGGGCCACTCCCGCCATCGCCCGGGAGATGCTGGCCCTGAAGATGAAATTTGCCTATGGCAAAATTCGCTCTCCCAAGGAATTTTTGGATATCTGCACCGTTGGCAACCATCCGGTGGAGATTCGCAATGGTCTGTTTATCCGCCGCTTAAGGGTTAATCTATACGAGTTCAGTTACCGGGATGAAACGGTTGCCGTGGATCTGCAACTGCCCCCACAGGTGTATTACGAGTCACCTTATCCATTGAATTTCCACAGAATTTCCCGTGATTACTTTTCAATTATTCACTCCGGCGAGGGGGATGGATGGGATATCAATCGGCCCAGCATGGGGAGTGTCATCGTTTTCCAGGGCAGGATCTATCTCATCGATGCCGGTCCCAACATTCAAAACACCCTTTTGGCACTTGGCATCGGTATCAACGAGGTGGACGGCATTTTTCACACCCACTCTCACGATGACCACATGGCCGGTCTGACAAGTTTGTTGCGGGCCGATCACCGTATTAAATATTACGCGACACCATTGGTTCGGAGGTCGGTCACCCTGAAGCTTTCTGCACTGGTGGGCATGGATCCCGCACGCTTCACGGATTTTTTCGCCGTACACGATTTGGAGGCCGGGAGATGGAACCAGGTGGACGGACTGGAGGTCCAGCCCATCTACTCTCCGCACCCTGTCGAGACCACTGTATTTTATTTTCGCACCCCATGGGAAAACAGCTTCCGTTCGTTTGCCCACCTGGCCGACACCATTTCCCTGCAACTTTTGCAGGAGATGACCACGCCGGAACCGGAAACCGTCGTCGCGCAGGATGACCCCCTGGGTCCAGCTCTTCTGGAACGTGTGCGGCGGGACTATGCCTTGCCGGTGGATATCAAGAAATTGGACATTGGCCGGGGCATGATTCATGGCGTTGCTGAAGATTTTCGCGATGATACCTCCGGAAAGCTGATCCTTGCCCATACAGCCCTGCCTCTTTCAGACGACGAAAAAGAGATTGGTTCCGGCGCCCCTTTTGGAACCGTAGACCTTTTGATTCCGGCTTATCAGGATTACTGGGGGGCCTTTGCTTCAGGTTTCTTGCGCTCCTACTTTCCTGCCGTACCCATGCACCAACTGGCCATACTGTTGAACAACCCTCGTGTGGAGTTCAATCCGCAAACCATTATTCTCAAAGCCAGACAGATTCCGGAAAATCTGTATCTCATCCTTTCCGGTACGGTCGAAACCATCCAATCCGAGCATGGGGCGCATGGCCTGCTTTATGCCGGTACTCTGGTTGGGGAGATACCCGGTTTCTTTCAGATACCATCCGCACATACGTTCCGGACGGCCAGTTTTGTGCAAGCCTTGCGTATCCCTGTGCCTCTGCACGCACAATTCATCAACAACAACGCCCTGGACCAGGAAATTGCCCAGTTGATGAACATTCGTGAACCTTTAAAAGAGGCTTGGCTCTTCAGTACGGGTATTTCAGATCCGGTTTGCAATCAGATCGCCAAGGATACCACTACCCGGACCTTGAAGGCGGGTACAGCCATGGAGAACGTCGGAGCGCAACATATTTATGTTATCGCCCAGGGACGCCTGGAACGGCGGCTGGGACTCGATGTCATGGAGGTTCTTGAATGTGGCGATTTCTTTAATGAAGAGACAGCCGTTTACGAAACGCCGGCCATCTTTCACTTCTGGTCTGAAAAATCTGTCACTCTCTACGAGATACCGTGGGAATCCCTGCGGCATGTACCCATCATCCAATGGAAAGTGTTCGAAACCCACGAAAAACGAAAAGAGCTGTTTTTGAACGCCAGGCAGGGGGGCGATATTGAATTTCAGTGGTACGAGGAGTACAACGTGGACGTGCGCGATCTCGATATCCATCATCAGCAGCTGTTTCAAATGGGTGCCAAACTCTATGCTGGATTAAAGAGTGCGGAGCCCCCCGCCGTGCTGCAAGAGGTCGCAGGCTTTTTAAAGGATTATTCAGAGTTTCATTTCAGGTCGGAGGAGAGGATCTTGTTTCAGATAGGGTACCCGGAGGCCAGAAAACACCAGGAGTCCCACAACAAACTGGTCCTGGACCTGGATCACATGCTGGAGGCCATGACCAGGGACGCATGGAAAAACAGCGACGATTTTATCAAGTTTTTCCGGAACTGGCTCGTGGAGCATATCCTGATCGAGGACCGTCAATATGCCGATTTCATTGCTCACACCACGCTTCGACCCGACCAGGTGGTCATGCCAACCGCTATGCCTCCGCCTGAGCATTCATATCCGCTTTCGCCAATTGCTCCAGGATCGCCTGCGCAATACGATCCGGCTGGAATTTTGGAATGAAATCATCGGCCCCCATCTGTTCGGCCTTGTAGGCGTTCGATTGATTGCTCAACGAACTGTGCAGAGCCAGATATATTTTGGCGAGACGTGGGTTGGATTTAACCTTCCGGGTAAAGGTGAACCCGTCCATGATCGGCATCTCGATGTCGGAGAAGATCAGGGTGAAGGGGCAACGTCCCCCGTCCTCAACTGATTTCTCCAATATTTTTAGTGCTTTATCTGCATTTTCCACCAGGGTGTGCCGAATGCCCATCTGATCGAGCGCCGAGCCGATCAATTGGCGGGCGGCCCGGGAGTCGTCCACGGCCAGAATGTGGTGTTCGATACGCACGATCTGGTTGGCCCTCTCCAGCAGGTCTTCGGAGACCTTATCTTCAATACCTATGATTTCACTTAATATTTTCTCAACATCCAGTATCTGGATCGGTTGATCTCCTTCATAGGTGATGGCGGTGAGAAAACTGTCGTTGTAGACCTCTCCCTCTGGACTGATGATGTCATCCCAGCTTTTGTGGACCAGCAGATTGGGTTGGGAGATCAGAAATCCCTGAGTCGATGTGCTGTATTCGCACACCATGACATAGCTGATGACGTTGCCAAAATCGATGGGTTCGAGCCCAAGGGCCTGGGAAAGATCAACCAGGGAGATGGCCGAGCCCCGGAAATCGATGTTTCCCTTGATCGCCGGGTGGGATTGAGGAATGCGGGTAACGTTTTTTGGGCATTCCAGGATTTCGATGATTTTAAAAACATTAAGGCCATAGAGCTGACCGTCTGTCAGATAGAAGGTCAGCATCTCCATTTCATTGCTGAAAGCAAGATTGGTTCTCTGATTGACTTCCGACATCAGGTCACTCATGGAATTTTCCCCTGGTTGCGGCTGGTACCAAACATGCTTTGTGCCTATGCGGCATTGGACACGATCCCCTACCCGGGAGGCTATAACAACACGTCAGGTTGTCAAGAACAATAATTCCCTGTTAGCCATGCGACCTGCGCCCCGGGGAGGTCGTCATTTTTTTTTGAAGCCCGGGCGGCAGCACAGTTTAGGGCGCCTGCCGGGTGCCCGAGGCGGGGTTGGCCGTCCATGAATGTCCACCCGTTCGGTTGCGAGTCGAGAGTAAATAATTGCCAGGCAAGCAAACAGGGCAACGATTTACACTTGCCAACCGGTTATGGGGAGTCCTACCATTTTCCCCGAGGGATGGAACCCAATCCACAAACACATGGTCAGGAGACCCGGAAGGAGTAGAGTTTGGCACGTCGTGCCGATAACTCTTTCTTTTCATTGTGTTTTTGCCCGGATACCGTGTATCCATGCCAGCCATGTTTTATGAAGGCCTTGAAGAGGAAAGGGAAAATAAAGTGTTTCAAATCCGCATTCATGGAAGGGGGGGTCAGGGGGTGGTCTCCGCTGCCGAGATGTTGTCGGTAGCGGCCTTCCTCGAGGGGCGCCACGCCCAGGCCTTTCCAAGTTTTGGTTCCGAGCGCATGGGAGCGCCGGTCATTTCCTATTGCCGCATCGACGATAAGGAGATTCGCCTGCGCGAGCCCATCATGAAGCCGGATGCCATCATCATCCAGGATCCCACGCTGCTGCTTTCGGTCGATGTCTTCTCTGGGTGCTCGTCGGATGGGTACATACTGATCAACTCCGGCAAGAGCTATGATGAATTGGGAATCGCCGACTTCGTGTCCAAGTTTCCCGCCAAGAACATCGGCAAGGTGGACGCGACGGAGTTGGCCATCAAATATGTGGGTCGTCCCGTGCCCAACGCCTCCCTCCTGGGGATTTTCGCGGCTGTCACCGGTCAGATCAAACTGGATTCGGTGATCGCGGCCGTGCGTGAAAAGTTTCCTGGCGCCGTGGGCGAGGCCAATATCGTGGCCGCCCGTGCAGCTTACGACAGGGCCGTGGCGAACATGGGCGGAGGAGCATAAGCATGCTGAAACAAATTGAAGGTTCCCAGGCCGTTGCTGAAGCCATTGCCTTGTGTCGTCCCCAGGTGATTTGCGCCTATCCCATCACGCCACAGACGCACATTGTGGAAGGCTTGGCTGCCCTGGTCAAAGCCAAGCAGCTTCAGGGGTGCGAGTTTGTCAACGTCGAGTCCGAGTTTGCTGCCTTGAGTGGCGTCATTGGTTCCTCGGCAGCCGGCGCTCGCAGCTACACGGCGACTTCCAGTCAGGGACTGTTGTTCATGGCTGAGGCCGTTTACAACGCCTCCGGTCTGGGTCTCCCCATCGTGATGACCCTCGGCAACCGGGCCATCGGCGCCCCGATCAACATCTGGAACGACCACTCCGACAGCATGGCCATGCGCGACTCCGGATGGATCCAAATCTTTGCCGAGACCAACCAGGAGGCCGTGGATCTGCATATCCTCGCCTTTCGCCTTGCCGAGGAGCTGAGCTGTCCGGTCATGGTCTGCGTGGATGGGTTCATTCTGACCCACGCCTACGAACGGATCGACATCCCCACCCAGGAACAGGTAGATGCCTTCCTGCCGCCCTATGAGCCGGTGCAGGTGCTTGATACCAAGGAGCCGGTCTCCATCGGCGCCATGGTGGGACCGGACGCCTTTGCCGAGGTGCGCTATCTCGCCCACCACAAACAGATGCGCGCCCTGGAACTGATCCCAGCCATCGGCGCCGACTTTGAAAGGCACTTTGGTCGCAAATCGGGTGGCCTCATCCATCACTATCGTACCGAAGGGGCGGAAGTCGTCGTCGTTGCCCTTGGCTCCGTCAACGGTACGATCAAGGATGTGATCGATGACATGCGCACCGAAGAGAATATTCCCATCGGTTCCATCAGCATTTGCTCGTTCCGTCCCTTCCCGTTGGCTGCCCTGCGGGAATCCCTCAAGGATGTCAAGTGCGTCATCGTGGTGGAAAAGAGTTTGGACGTGGGACTTGGCGGCGCCGTCGACCCCAATGTCCGCATGGCCCTGCGCGGTCTGGCCAAACCCCTCTTCACCGCCATCGCCGGTCTGGGTGGACGTCCCATCACCAAGAATTCCCTGAGAAACTTTTTCAAACAAGCCATGAAGGGTGAACTGGATACGCCGCACTTCCTCGATCTCGACTGGGCCGTGGTCAATCGGGAATTGGAACGTGGACGAAAGACACGCCGTTCAGGCCCCATTGCCGAAAATATCTTGCGCGATATCGGTCCGGGTGGACCCCTGGCCGGAGGAGAGTCATCATGACCGATGCGTCATCCGATCAACCTGTCAAGTTTTACCAAAAAGGCACCTATACGGTCAGCAACCGTCTGGTGGACGCCCGTAACCGCCTGGTCCAGTCCAGCATGGATCGCAACAACTCCCTGACCTGCGGCCATCGTGCCTGTCAGGGGTGCGGTGAGGCCCTCGGCGCCCGCTATGCTGTCGATGCCGCCATGCGCGCCAGCAACAACCAGCTGATCGCCGTCAACGCCACGGGCTGCCTGGAGGTGTTCACCACCCCCTATCCGGAAACTTCGTGGCAGATTCCATGGGTTCACTCCCTTTTCGGCAATGCTCCCGCCGTGGCCTCCGGCGTTGCCGCAGCCCTGCGCGTCAAAGGGGACAAGCGTGTGCGGGTCATTGCCCAGGGGGGCGACGGCGGCACCACGGATATCGGCTTTGGCTGCCTTTCTGGCATGTTCGAGCGCAATGACGATGTGCTCTACATCTGCTATGACAATCAGGCCTACATGAACACAGGCGTGCAACGCTCCAGCGCCACCCCGCCCGCAGCCCGCACTGCCACCACTCCGGCAGTCGGCGATGAGCCCGGCAACGTTTTCGGCACCGGCAAAAACGTCCCCCGGATTGCCATGGCCCACGGCATTCCTTACGTCGCCACGGCCAGTGTCGCCAATCTCAAGGATCTTGAATACAAGGTCTTCAAGGCCATGGGCATTCACGGCGCACGTTACATCCACATCTCTGTTCCCTGCCCATTGGGTTGGGGCAGCGCCCCACAAGACACGGTTCGCGTTGCCCGCATGGCCGTCGAGTGTGGACTCTACCCCCTCTACGAAGCAGAGTTTGGCGAAGTGACCAACGTCCATAAAATTCGTCGGCCCGTCCCTGTTCAAGAATATTTGATCCTGCAAAAAAGGTTTGCCCATCTCTTCCGGAAGGACAAACCCGATACCAAACGAATCAAGGCGATTCAGGACATGGCGGATGCCAACATCAAACGCTTCAACCTCCTCGGGGAGGCCGCCTCATGACCATGATCAAGCCTTTTGCCATCACGTTGGATCCGGGTTCCAGCCTTACCAACCACACGGGTTCATGGCGAACCTTCCGACCGGTCTACCTGGACCGGGTGCCGCCGTGCAACGATACCTGCCCGGCAGGTGAAAACATACAGAAATGGCTTTTCCATGCCGAAGAGGGGGACTACCACTCCGCATGGATGGAGATCATGCGCAACAATCCCCTGCCAGCCATCATGGGTCGGGCCTGCTATCACACCTGTGAAAACGCCTGCAATCGGGGACACCTCGACGAAACGGTCGGGATCCATGCCGTGGAACGCTTTCTGGGCGACCTGGCCATCGAGAAGGGGTGGATTGTCCGGTTGGAGAATCCGCCAACCGGCAAAAAAATTCTCGTCGTCGGCGCCGGTCCCGGTGGATTGTCCGCAGCTTATCATCTTACCCTCCTGGGGCATAAGGTCATCATCCATGACTCGGCTCCCAAGGCGGGTGGCTTGATGCGGTATGGTATTCCCCGTTACCGCTTGCCGACCTCGGTTCTGGATGCCGAAATATCCCGCATCGAGGCCATGGGCGTGCGGATCATGCTCAATTCGCCCATCCAGGATCTCGACGCCGCCATGCGGGAAGGCGGTTTCGATGCCGCCTTCGTAGCCGTTGGCGCGCAACTTCCCAAAACCCAGAAGCTCAATACCGATGGCTCGATCAAGGCCATGTATGCCATCGATATCCTGCGTCAGATCGAGGTTGGAGAGAGCACTCCGGAGATGGGGAAGCGGGTTGTGGTCATCGGTGGCGGCAACGTAGCCATTGACGCTGCACGCTCCGCCATTCGTCTCGGCGCCCAGGTCACCATCGCCTACCGCCGCACCAGGGAGCGCATGCCCGCCCACGAGTTTGAAATCAAGGAAGCGCTTGAGGAGGGTGTCAAACTGGAGTGCTTGCGCCGGGTCAATGAGGTCAAGGAAGGCTTTGTCATCCTTGACAAGATGGTCCTGGACGACACCGGTTGGCCACAGCCGACAGGTCAAATGGAGTATCTGGAGGCTGATTCCGTTGTCTTGGCGCTGGGGCAGGATGTGCAGGCGCCCTTCCTGCAAAATGTTTCGGGTTTGAAATTCAATGAGGGCAACCTTGTTGTCGATGATCACATGATGACCGGGCACCCTGGCGTCTTTGCCGGTGGTGACATGGTTCCGTCCAACCGTACCATGACCACCGCTGTCGGGCATGGGAAGAAGGCGGCACGCAACGTCGATGCCTTCTTGCGTGGCGTGCAGTACGCTTCACCGCAAAAGCACGAGGTTGCCAGGTTTGAAAACCTGAATCCCTGGTACTACGATGACGCTCCGAAGACCGTCCAGCCTACCCTGGATTTGATCCGCAGGCAGTCGGGTTTCGAGGAGGTTCTTGGTAATCTGGACGAGGGCAATGCGCTCTTTGAAGCGCGCCGTTGTCTCTCCTGTGGCAACTGCTTCGAGTGCGACAACTGCTACAGCGTTTGTCCAGACAACGCCATCAACAAGCTCGGGCCCGGACGACGTTTTGAATTCAAGTACGACTACTGCAAGGGTTGTGGCCTGTGCGTCCGCGAGTGTCCTTGCGGCGCCATCAAGATTCAGATGGAGAGTATCTGAGAAATACCGTGGATCGATCCACGGCATAACCGAAGGGCAGGGGAGGGGGAGAGACCCCACTTCCCATGTCATTGGGGCAGGGGAGGGGGAGAGATCCCCCTCCCTCCGTTTTTGGTGGTTGACGCAGCCCGGCCATTCAGGTCGGCGTGTTTTTGAACCGGAGCTTTTTCCGATAGATGGTGGAGGGGTTGATTTCCAACCTGGAAGCGGCTTGGGGAATGTTGCCCCCGCACAGGCGAATGGCCCTTTCGATGGCTTCCATTTCCACCTGCCAAAGGGGACGTATCGCCTCTGGGCTTTCCTGGAGAGCTTGTGTACCCTGATCATCGGGCGAAAATGGATCCTTCATGGGAGTTTTCCCATCAGGATCCTTTTCCGGGCGGACCTGGGGAGAGGGCGCACCGGCTTCCAGCGACAGCATGGAAGGAACGATGACTTCACCTTCACAAAGAACCACGCCACGCCGTATGGAGTTCTGCAGCTGGCGCACATTTCCTGGCCAGGGGTTTTCCAACAGCAACCGCTCGGCCTCTCTTGAAAATGCCTTGAATTTTTTCCCCTCTTCACGGGAAAACGTCTCCAGAAACCTGTTGGCGATCAACAACACGTCGTTCCCCCGTTCCCGCAGGGGTGGCAGATGGATCGGAATGACGTTCAGCCGGAAAAACAAATCTTCCCGAAAACGTCCAGCCTGTACCTCCTGCCAGGGATCCTTGTTGGTGGCGCAAATGAAACGTATATCCACAACCTCCTGATGACTGCCGCCGACCTTCTGGAACGTACCGGTCTGAATGAAGCGGAGCAACTTGCTTTGCAGCTCGAAATCAAGTTCACAAATCTCGTCCAGAAAAAGCGATCCTTCATGGGCCCGGGACGCGGCCCCCGCACGGTCGCTGATGGCGCCGCTGAATGACCCGCGAACATGACCAAAAATTTCACTTTCCAGCAGATTTCGGGGAATCGCGGCACAATTAATGGCGATCAAGGGCTTGTCGCGCCGTTGGCTCTGGCGGTGGATCGCCTCAGCACAAATCTCTTTGCCGCTTCCAGATTCGCCGGTGATAAACACCGATGCCCGGCTTGGCGCCACACTCTCTATGATCCGGTAGACTCCCTGCATGAGGGCAGAAGAGCCGATGAACCCGTGGAAATCCCTCCGGTCAAAGTTTTTCCGATAGTCATGCAACAGGCCCGACAGCCGCCGGTGTTCCATGGCGTTTTTCAGAGTGACCAGAAGCCTGTTGGCTGAAAAAGGCTTTTCCAGATAATCACTGGCTCCAAGACGCAGGGCCTCGACAGCCGAGTCCACCGAACCATAACCCGTGATGATCACCACCGATACCGGCAAGGAGTTTTGATGGATATGGCGCAGAATCTCCATGCCGCTGCCGTCCGGAAGTTTAAGATCCAGAAGCAGCAAATCGGGCAAAGCCCCTCCTGCAAGAACGTCCATGGCCTCCTGGCCAGTCCTGACGTGCCCGACTTCCCACGGCTCCGCGTGCAGATAACCTATGTAGACTGCGGCCATGGACTCGCTGTCTTCGACCAGCAAAATGGTTTGACCGTTCTTCATACGCCACCTGCACCCAGCCGAAATTCAACCACATGCACGCGCCCATGATGCCACAAGTTCAGCTTGCTCGTCACAGTCACGCGATCATGATGCCACAAATTCAGCTTGCTTGTTACAGTTATTCATTGTCTCCATATTTTTTCCATGATGACGCAACGCGGGTGAGGTCAAGATGGCTGCTGTTGCCCTCGCCAAAGCGGCTCTCAAAGCTCATCCGGCACCCCAATTTTCGACTTTGAACATGCAAGAGCATCATGGCAGTGTGGTCATTTGGGCTGAATTTCCCCTCCTCTGAATCTTCCGGCTCATAGGGCTGACCCCGATCATGAACAGAAACTCTGCATAACCCCGGCTGCGTCAGAATGGAAACGACTACATCTCCCCTGGGAAGAGAAAATCGGATAGCGTTGGCGATCAAGCCAGCCAGGAGGCCGGTCAAGAGCGTCCCATCGGCAAATACCAAAACATTGCTTGGCATACCGTTCTGTTGCAAATGCAGGCGCACCTCTCTTTTGATGGCCATCAGAGTGTTTGCGCCAAGAGCGTGCAACAGGAGTGGCCGCAGATGGCAGGGGCATGGATTCTGGCCTGTCTCTCCCTTTTCGATCATCTTGATATCCAATACATCCTGGATTAACTCCCTGAATCGAAGTTGACTCGCCCTGGAACCTGACAGGGAGGCTTTTGTTTTGATTGGTGTCTCTGTTCTCTGGGCAACACCATCGATAACCCGGGCAAGCTCCGCCTGGGCAACCAAATTCCGGCGTGGAGAAGGGAAATTTAATTTTTGGTCGATGCGTTTTTCCACCAGATAGCGTTTCACCCGGGGAAGGGCATCGTTGACTTTCCACCAGGCATGCAAAAAATCCATGGATTGTTGGAGGTCAAACCGGCTGATCGGAGGAGTCATTTTTTCTCCGGTTCTGAGCAGCATGCGAGCGGAACCATCCATGGGATTGGTTCTGATCATGCTGCCGAATGCCGGACGGGAGTGTTCCCGAGGAAGTCTTGAACAAAAGATCCGCTGCCAGCGGTCAATCTCTTTCTTTTCCAAAGCGTACTCTTCACACATCCCGTTCCGAATCATGACGCTCTGGATTGGATATTCAGAGGTTTCTCTCTTCTCTCTATATAATGATTGTTCCATAGGGATAGACCTCAACGATATGTGCGTTTTGGTATATCCAGCAACTCTTGCGCCAACAAATTATCATATTGATTTTATGTAATATTTTATAATATATAGATATTTTGCATGGCTGTGAATTGCAAATTGCATCTCAAAATGCAATCATTTGTGGACAATTGCCACAAGAATGGGGTGAAGCCCATCTCACTCCTTGGCTTTTTCCGTGGTGTTTGTTACATGGTAGTTTTTCACCATGTGGCAACGAACCGATGTCCAGGGGGCCGACTCCCTGGCAGATCCAGGATGGAGTCCATGAACACGACATACCAGCACCGATTTTTAGACGGAATCGTCCCAAATCTGCCGATGGGTAAGGTGGTTTGCGTCGGTAGAAATTATCGCGAACATGTTCGGGAGTTGCAGAATCGGGAAACCGATGATCCGGTGCTGTTCATGAAGCCAGGTTCCGCCCTGGTTCCTTTTCGAGAACCCATTCAATTGCCACGCCATGGCCGGGTCTGTCATTACGAGGCGGAGATTGCCGTACTGATAGGGGCGGTCTTGCAACATGCCGCTCCCGATGAGGTTGTTGATGCCGTTCTTGGTTATGCCGGGGCCTTGGACCTGACCCTCAGAGACGTACAGAATCGGCTCAAAGAGGCCGGGCACCCCTGGGAGTTGGCCAAGGCCTTCGACCGTTCCTGTCCCATCACACCTTTCATACGTGGAGAGACGCTACGGAGCGACTTGGCTGACGGGCTCCATTTTTCCCTCTCGATCAACGACGCCTTGCGTCAGGAGGGAGATACCCGGGAGATGATTTGGAACCTTGAATCTCTGGTGGCCAAAATTTCCGGGTATTTTACCCTCTATCCAGGCGATGTCGTCCTGACCGGAACCCCGGCAGGCGTGGGGCCACTGACCCCTGATGACCGCATTCTCCTGACCTTGGGGGGGTGTCACCACTTCGAGACCAGGGTGGCGTAGCTCCGGCGCTGCGTTCTGCGTGTCGGTCTACTTATCCGACTTCTTGCCAAACGCATCAAGCCATTGGGGATAAAGAGAGAAATAGGAATCGGTCATTTTTTTGAGATTCAGGTTGAGCGGGTCGAAAGCGTCCAGACTTGCCATCACTTTGCCGCGCATGTGCTCAATGACTTCCCGCTGCAAAGGTTCCACATCCGGAAGTCCGAGAAAAGACCGGCCCTCAGCCGGGGTAATGTCCAGTTGGATATTGATTTTCATGTTTTGCCCCTTACCCCCTTTTTGATTTTTCCACTCGTACCAGCCCCTGTTGACTTTAGAATGAAAACTTTCTGAACTCAATGAAATAATGGCCTATACGTCACGACTTGATCGTAAACGCGAAAAGTGCTAACAAGTGGGTGAGGGAATGGGGGGCTGTTGGTTCGTTTGCCGTCAAAGATGAGGAATTATGACCAAACTGTTCCCTATTCAGGCGACGGACTACCCTTCTCTGGCAGCATTTTGTTCAACCTTCCCCGGAGAGAATCTCTCCTCCGACATGTGGGAACGCCGCTTCAAGTTTTGGTGGGAGGAAAACCCGGTCTTCACCCCTGACTGGGTCCGAGGGTGGGTGCTCCTGGATGGTTCCCGTGTTGCAGGCATGTTGGCGGATATTCCCAGCCGGATCCAACTTTTGGGACACGAGGTGACCGTCAGCAACATATCGACTCTGCGTATCCTCCCGATGCATCGGAAAGAGACCTCATTTTTTTTGGAGACTCTTCTCGCCCATGCCAGGGCCAGGCCTGTGTTCAATACGACCTCGAACCCGGAAATGGCAGCCGTCCTCCGCAGTTTTCGGTTCAGGAATCTTGCGGAATATTTCGTTGAGCATCTCTTTGTGACGGATGCCTCCTTTCTGGCCCGGCAACTCCAGCAAAAAAAGCGTCTGCCCTGGGTTTTGGCCTTTCCGGTAGCGCGGATCACGCGCTTGACACAGCAACTACGATGCCGGACCGGCATCTCGAAAATGGAGGGGTTGCAAGTCCGGATTCTGGAAAACAGTGGCCCTGAGTTTGATCGCCTGTGGCAAAAGACTGATCAACTCTTCAGTTTCACCAACCGACGGATGTCTTGTGACCTGCAATGGATTGTGCGTGCCAATCCCGTTCGTCACCTGATTCTGTTCGGTTGCTACGACCAAAACGAAACTTTGGTCGGGTATGGCCTTTTTGTACGTTGCCCGGAGGAATACCCCGCAAAATCCTTTCGGCTTGTCTGTCTGGATCTCTGGAGCGAACGGTTGACGATGCCCCCTTACATTGCCTTGATTCGTGCTGCCATCCGGTTCAGTGAGCAGAACCATCTGTCCATGACAGTCGTTCCCCAGTACGATGAAATCATCGGTCGCGCTGCGTCCTTGAGTGGTTTTCCCATACGTCGGACAAAACCGGCAGCGATATACTGCCGGTTTCCCAGAGGCGTCACACTTGGGATCAACTCTGAAAAAAGTCGCTTGAGCGGTTACCTTGGCGATGCTGTTTTGTAGAGGGTTTGCTAACAAGACCTTGATCCGTAAACGTTGATTGTCCAGAGGCTGTCATGCTGGTCGGCATGGCATGAAGGGAGGAGGGTGAATGTCGGAGATAAGTTCTACCTTGCTGAGGCAACTGGACATGTCCACGGATTTGGATCTCCTCCTTGGACGGGTTCTCAAATTTTCTCTGGAGATTTCTTCCGCTGACCGCGGCAGTATTCTGGTGCTTGACGAATCGGGCTCCGTCAAACACCAAATCCTTGCCCGACCTGGTCAGACGCCTGAGTTTGCAACGTACAGCGTACTGAAGGTGATGAAAGACGGATTGGGGGGGTGGGTTTACACCAATCACCAGCCTGCGCTGCTGAGAGACGTGACCAAAGACCCCCGTTGGGTCATTCTGCCCCAGGATCAGTGGGAGACCGGTTCGGCCATGGCCGTGCCGTTTTTTTTCCAGGAACGGATCAGTGCCATGGTGATCGTACAACACGAGGCCAAGGAAGCTTTTGACGCATCGCACCTGGAACATCTACAGAAAGTGGCTGAACATACAGCCCATACAATCGAGAAAGCCCGCCTCATACGCAAAGCCTCGGCAGAGAACAAGGCTCTTTACACTCTCTTGGAAAAAACTCCGCAACCACTCCTGATTGTCGATGAGATGCACCGGATTACCTTTCTGAATCAGGCAGCTTTGCCCTATTTTACCAGCAATCCGACTGGTTGCGACATGCAGGTTTTTCCGGAGGGGAGTGGGTTGCTCCAGGCAATCCGCCTGTTCCGCAGTGAGGAGGTCACACCGCAACAATTGAAAGTTCGCACGAGCTGGCCTACGCGAGAGAGTCTTAAAATGAGTGTGCGGGAACTCTCTCCCCTGGGACTGGTCCTGACTTTTTTGGAGTAATTATGTAACCGCTAACGCACGCGGACGCACATGATGTTTTGGGCCTTGGGTACCGAACAGTTGCGTGATCGTTTTTATGGCTGGTCAGAGATCAGCACACTCTCCAGTACCCGCACGGCATCCCCGATTTGCACCGGGTCGTGGGCATTGGAACCGGGCGAAATCATGGCTCCGTGGCGTCGGCATATATCCAGGTATGGGCGCATGGGCTCGTGGTAGGCCGGATTGAGTTCAACGGCGATCCTTCGTTCTGCGGCGCGGATCACGATGGCCTCGAACAACTCCATGGGAAACGAAGAGATATAACGGTTACACACCCCCCCTGGATGGGCAATGGCATCGACCAGAGGGTTCTCCAGCAGGCCCATGCTGGCGCGGAATTCGACATCCACAGCCTGGGCGGGATTGCGGTAGCCGGTGCGCCAATCTCCCTCCGGAAACGCATGGACAGCACCGAGAATAAAGTCGGCTTCGCGCAGCATGTGATCGGTCAGATCCAGAGTACCGGCAAAATCCATCACCGGAACCTCCAAACCAAGGCGAATGTCGATGACTCCAGACCATTGTGCCTGCAAACGGCGCATCTCCTCGACATAGCGAGAAAACCAATCCCCGCTGCCAACCAGTTCATCTTCGGTGTGCTCGGTGAAGATAATGCGCTTGATGCCGGCTCCCACAGCGTAGCGAATCACTTCGGAGGCCAGTGCGGAGCCGTCGGAATGGGTGGAGTGGACATGATATTCCCAGGCGGGCAGGGGAGTCGCCAACCGGGTTGTCTGGAGAAAAAAATCTTCACGAAGATGGGGGCGCATGTCTTTCCATCGTCCTTCAGAATAGGTTTTTTTCGGGATTCATGCGAGTTGGCAAGCGTGTCGCTGATGATGTTCCAGCATACGAAAAACCAGGAGGATACGCTGAAAAAAGCTCTCTTTCAAAGCACGTTCACGCGGGGAGTGATCCCACTCACCAAAAGGGCCAAATCCGTCCAGAGTGACGGTACCTGCGGCATGGGTCAGGTTGGCGTCACTCACGCCACCACGCACCTCGGTGGGCAGGGGATCGCCTGTGATGGCGCGCAAGGCCTCCAGCAGGCGACTCTGCCGCATATCGGGAGAAAACAGTTCGCGTTGGATGCCCCCCTCCAGAGTCAGTTTTCCGCCGGGAAGGGGAGGGTGAGTGACCAGGGTGTCGATGGCCCGCAACAGGCGCATCTTCTCGCTTTCCGAGGTATAACGAAGTTCAAATTTGAGTGTGGCGGTCGGACTGATGGTGTTGATGCCCACCCCTCCTTCCATGCGGCCCACGTTGAGGGTGGTTTTTTGAGCCGGATCGGCCAATTTGGCCAGCGCCAGTATGGCATGGGCGGCGATCGTGTTAGCGCAAACGCCCAAAGCGTGGTCATTGCCAGAGTGGGCCGCCACCCCCGCGATGTGCAGGATGAAACTCCCCACCCCCTTGCGTCCGATCACCACTTCGCCGTGCCGCCCAGCCGCCTCGAACACCAGGCAAAAATCATATTCCTGGGCAATATCCAGCGTCAGAGAGCGGGAGTCGTCACTGCCGGTTTCTTCGTCGGAGACCAGAAGAATGTCGATATTGCGAATGGGACCGGTCTTTTCATCAAGTTGGCGCAAAGCTTCCAAAAGGACAATCAACCCCCCCTTCATGTCGCAAACGCCAGGCCCGTAGACCCACTGCGCGTCTTCCCGGAAAGTTGCAGGCGAGTCGGGGAGGGCAACAGTATCCAAATGGCCTACAAGGAGAATTTTTTGACCAGGAACGGTCGGGGACCGATAGTGCCAGTGATGACCGATGTGGGTCCGTTTGTGGCGCTGGGCTGCGTAACCAAGCGCTTCCAGGTGAGGCTGAAAAAATGCCCCTACAGCGTCGACACCTGCCTTGTTGGCAGTGTGAGAGTTGATGTCAACGATGTGTTGCAACAGGGAAAAAAGAGGCGGACGCAAAGCAATGGACCCTAAAAAACGATTGTAAAAGAGTGGGATGGAGCTCCAGGAGGCAGGGTTGCGCCACTCCTCCTGGGTGGGTTCGGGGCGAAGCCTTGACAAAATCTGTTAATTTTTTGGTATCTATTCAGCACCTGCCAACGAATCGGGGTCCAGGAGGCTTGCTCACCGGCAGGGCCTTAGACAGTGTCCTGGCACGGTTCGGGGCGCAGCCCTGACAAAGGCTTACATGTCCAAGCTCTTCCTGCAATGGCGGGAATAATTACATTTTTTGTAACTATTCAGCACCCGACCACGAATCGGGGTCCAGGGGGCTGGCTCCCTGGCAGGTCCAGGACAGAGTCCTGGTGGGGTTCGGGGCGAAGCCCTGACAAAGGCTTTCATATCCAGGCTTTTTTTGAAAGGGTGCTGAATAGTTACCATTTTTTTTAATATTTGGCAGGCAACCGAGTCTGGCGAAGTCGGACGTGCAAAGTCAATGAAATTTTGGTAGGGTGGGATGGAAAGGAGATTCCCATGACGACGATCACGTTTGATACCCTGAAATATGTCAAGGTACTCAAGGCTGCCGGTTTCGACGAGGTCCAAGCAGAGGCCATGGCTCAGGCCCAGTCTGACTTTGTGAAGCAGGTGCAAGAATCCAACCTTAAAGAATTGGCCACAAAAGCCGACCTGAAACTGGCAATTTCCGAACTAAAAGCCGAAACCATCAAATGGATGTTTGGTGTGGCCGCCGGTCAGGCAATGTTCATCATTGCCATTCTCAAGTTGTCTCCGACGCATTGAGCGACCAAAGTTGGCCACTCCACCATGAAAAAGGGGTGGTTGATTGTTTGGCTATCGCATTCGGTTCAGCAACCGAACCTTCACCTCGATGCATACCAAAAACTTTTGTTTACCGACTCGTCTCCACACAAAAAACCCCATGAAGGGTGCAAATTCATGGGGTTTTGATCTATATGGACGGCATCGGACGGTCATTTGGCGTCCCCAAGGGGATTCGAACCCCTGTTACCGGCGTGAGAGGCCGGCGTCCTAGGCCTCTAGACGATGGGGACATCGTTTGAATCCAGCATTATTGAACCAAAACGACCTCCAAGGCAACTTTTTTTGCAACTGTCTGGAATTTTTTTAACAAGGGCTTGACATGGCAGGGGCCGAGTGTCGCATAGTCGCTCCTCTCATTTGATACGCATACCCGGTTGCGCCCCGGCATCCGGGAGGAGAAGAAAAATATCCTGGCCGCCTGGACCAGCGGCCAAAACCATTCCTTCGGAAAGGCCAAATTTCATCTTGCGAGGTTTCAGATTGGCCACCACCACCGTCAAACGGTCGCGCAGATCGGCAGTTTGATAGGCGGATTTGATGCCGGCAAAGACGGTGCGCGTGCCCAGGGAACCGAGATCCAGGGTCAGTTTCAGTAGTTTCTCGGCTCCGGGGACATCCTCCGCTGTCACGATGCGTGCCACCCGCAAATCCACCTTGATGAAATCATCGATGGGAATTTCATCTGCTAAATCATTCATTTCAGAGATTGGCGTAGGAGGGGAGGGGAGGGGGGAAGTCGTTCCCAACGCTGCGGAAGGGTCTCCCTCTTCTCTGGCGGCGAGGAGCATGGCTTCCACTTTTTGAGGATCCACTCGCGCCATGAGGTGCTTGAATGGTTTGACCGAGCGACCATGCCAGGGATGTTCCCGATCTTCCCAGGTCCATGCGGGCACGGCGAAAAATTGTTCGACCTTCTGTCCGAGTTGCGGCAGAACCGGCTTCAAGTAGAGAATCAGGATACGGAAAAGATTGAGAGCAACGGTACAGGTATCCTGCAATGCTGCCGAGTGGGCATCCTCTTTGGCCATTTGCCAAGGCGCCCTGCTCTCCACAAACCGATTCGCCTCCTCGGCCAAACGCATGATGGCACGCATGGCACGGGCATATTCACGACTTTCATAGAGTTGGCCAATCTCCTCGCCGGCCTCGACAAATTGCCGGTGCAAACCCCCATCGTCCGGATACTCTCTGGAGAGTTGACCGGAAAATCCCTTGTGGATGAAGTTGGCGGTCCGCGCAGCGATATTGACCACCTTGCCCACCAGATCGCTGTTGACCCGCTGGGTGAAGTCCGCAAAATTCAGGTCGATGTCATCCACCCGGTTGGTCAGTTTGGCGGCATAATAGTAGCGAAGGTACTCCGGATCCAAAAATTCGAGATAGGTCTTGGCATTGATGAAGGTTCCTCGCGATTTCGACATCTTCATGCCGTTCACGGTCAGGAAACCGTGGGCAAAGATGGCGGTCGGCGTGCGGAAACCGGCCCCGTGCAGCAAGGCAGGCCAAAACAGGGTGTGAAAGTAGAGAATATCCTTGCCAATGAAGTGATAAACCTCGGCCTGGGCATCGGCTGACCAATAGGAGGAGAAATCCTTGCCCTCCCGTTGGCACCAGTTCATGGTGGAGGCCATGTAACCGATGGGAGCATCCAGCCAGACATAAAAATATTTACCCGGGGCATCGGGGATTTCAAACCCGAAATAGGGTCCATCCCGGGAGATATCCCAATCCTTCAACCCCTCTTTGAACCATTCGTCAAGCTTGTTGGCCATCTCTTCCTGGAGGCGCCCGGAACGGGTCCAATCCTTCAGAAAGGTTGCAAAGTCGGCAAGTTTGAAAAAGATGTGCTCCGATTCGCGCTCCACGGGCGGCGAGGCGCAGATGGCGCAACGGGCATCTTTCAGATCCAGGGGAGAATAAGTGCTGCTGCACACTTCGCAGGCATCGCCATACTGGTCCAGGGCGCCACAGGAGGGGCAGGTGCCGCGCACGTAGCGATCCGGCAGGAACATGCCGTCGGTTTCGCAATAGGCCTGACGCACCATGCGGCGATCCATGTGTCCGCCATCCCGGTTTGCTTCATAGATCTTGTTGGAAATAAGACGGTTTTCCTCGGAATCTGTGCTGTAGTAATTGTCGAAACCAATGGCAAAACCGGCAAAATCCCGGGTGTGTTCCTCATGCATGCGGGTGATCAATTCCTTGGGAGGAATACCCTCGCGCATGGCTCGGATCATGATGGGGGTGCCATGGGTATCGTCGGCGCAGATGTAGACACAATCGTGTTGGCGCAACTTGTGGTAGCGGACCCAGATATCGGTCTGGACATACTCCACGAGGTGGCCCAGGTGGATGGGTCCATTGGCATATGGAAGGGCGCTGGTGACCAGGATGCGACGACACATGGCAGAAACAATCCTTTCGCGGGATTTTTTTGGCGGTGTGATGATCAGACCGGCGATTCTAGGCTTGCCAGGATGCGACGGCAAGCCAG
Source organism: Magnetococcales bacterium (assembly GCA_015231175.1). Taxonomy (NCBI): domain Bacteria; kingdom Pseudomonadati; phylum Pseudomonadota; class Magnetococcia; order Magnetococcales; species Magnetococcales bacterium. Next base: position 53,863 of record JADGBZ010000003.1, read on the forward strand.
GACAACGAAGAGGCAGGGCAATCGCAATCCGGGGTCCAGGGGGGGCTGGCTCCCTGGTGGGGTTCGGGGCGAAGCCCTGACAAAGGCTTTCATGGGCTTTCATGTCCAGGCTTTTCCGGGCTTTAGGGGTTCAGGGATCATTTAACATAATCGGAATCCGGGCTAGGTTCAGGGACAATTTAACATAATATATCTTATGCGACAAAATGATTGCAATGATTGCATTGTGATTTGCGCCATGTGCCAAACCGGAAAAACTGATAATGTGCCAAATGCGCCAAAACTGGATGACTGGAAAAAATTGTGCCAAATGTGCCAAATGGAGAAACAGGAAAAATTTGTGCCAAATGTGCCAAATGGGCGAATTTAACATTTAACATTGTATTACTGAAAACTGGAAAAATTTGTGCCAAACAGGTCCAAGACGGAGTCCTGATGGATTTGGGGCAAAGCCCTGACAATGGCTTTCACCTCCAGGCCTTTCTTAAAATGGTTGGTTACGAATTTTTTATTTATTATTCTGGGCGGTACATGGTAGAAATGGGAGTTGGCTCGTCGGGCTTTCAAAAGTGTGCCTTGGAGGAGATTCGGTGAAACAGGCCGGGAATGGCGTGCAAAGTGATGGTGTTTCTGATTCGGCGCTCGAAGAGCCATCGGATGGATCCTCCGCCAACCTGTTGCGTCGTATCAACAAACTGAATGAGTTGGGCATAGCCCTCACCTCCGAAAGGGATACGAACCGCCTTTTGGAAAATATTCTCCTCGGAGCCAAGGAGCTGACCAACGCAGATGCCGGAACGGTCTACCTGGCGACAAGCCACCAGACTCTCAAATTTGAAATCATTCGTACCGACTCCCTGAAAATCGCCATGGGTGGTTCGACCGGCGTCCCCATCAAGTTTCCAGAATTGCCCCTCTTCAAAAACGGAAAACCCAACCTGGCCATGGTGGCCGCCTATTGCGCGATCCGGGATAAAACGGTCAATATCCCCGACGCCTACGAGGCAGAAGGGTTTGATTTTACTGGGACAAAAGCGTTTGACAAAAACACGGGCTACCGCTCGATGTCGTTTTTGACCGTGCCCCTGAAAAATCATGAAAACGAGATTATCGGGGTTCTGCAACTGATCAATGCCAAGTGCGCAGAGACAGGCAAGATCATCCCTTTCACCCGAGAAGATCAGCGCCTGGCCGAATCCCTTGCCTCTCAGGCCGCCATTGCCCTGACCAATCAACGCCTCATTTCCGATCTGAAAAAGCTGTTCGAGTCCTTCATCCAGTCCATCGCCACGGCGATCGACGAAAAATCCCCTTACACAGGCGGGCACTGTCATCGTGTTCCGGTCCTGGCCGAAATGTTGGCCGAAGCCGCCATCGGCTCGGAAGTGGGAGAGTTGAAAGATTTCAAACTCACCGAAGATGACATGTATGAACTCAGGATCGCAGCCTGGTTGCACGATTGCGGCAAGGTGGTAACACCGACAGAAGTCGTTGATAAAGCCACGAAACTTGAGGCTATTTTTGATCGGGTCCATCTGGTGGATGTTCGCTTCGAGGTGTTGAAGCGTGATGCCGAAATCGAAATGCTGAAGAAAAAATTGGCCGCCCTGGAGAAAGGCGATCAGATTGACACCCAGGCTCTTGACCAGGAATTTTCTGAAAAAATAAACCAGATCCAAAGCGACCGGGATTTTATACGCGAGGCCAACATCGGCGGAGAGTTCATGTCCAAGGAGCGCAAGGATCGTGTTGCCGCCATCAGCCGCTACAAATGGTGTGATCCAGAAGGAAAAATTGTTGATTTCCTTACAGAAAATGAGTCATATAACCTCGATATCGATCGTGGAACAATCAACAAGGAAGAGCGTGAGATCATCAACAACCATGTCGTGGCAACCATTAAAATGCTTGAGGCCATCCCCTTCCCCAAACATTTGGCCCGCGTGCCCGAAATGGCCGGCGGGCACCACGAGACCATGATCGGGACCGGCTATCCCAAGGGTTTAAAACGGGAGCAAATGTCCATTCAGGCCCGTATCATGGCCATCGCGGACGTGTTTGAAGCCTTGACCGCCAGGGATAGACCCTACAAATCAGGTAAAACGCTGGCACAGTCCCTGAAAATCCTGGGTTTCATGAAAAAGGATCAACACATCGATCCGGATCTGTTTCAGGTATTTATCGATAAAAAGGTCTTCATGCGCTATGCCGAACAGTTTCTCTCTCCGGAGCAGATCGACGATGTCGACGTGAGTCAGATTCCAGGTTACGTCCCGCCCTCCCCTCCTCCCTCTGTATGACAGTGATATGGCAAAACAACCCGGAGCGAAACACTATCTTGTCAGGCACATACTCAGTTCCTTGTGTGTTGCCCTTTTTACCGCCCACCTTCTTAATATCATTGATTTTCCTGCGCTTGTCTCCCTGGAAAACGTGGCCTACGATCTGCGCGTCAGGGAAACCACTCTCAATACCATGGATCCCCGTATCGTCATCGTGGATATCGACGAGAAAAGCCTGGCAGAAGAAGGGCGTTGGCCATGGAGCCGCAAACGCATGGCCGATCTGATCCATATCTTGTTCGATGAGTATGGCATTGGCGCCCTGGGCTTTGACGTGGTGTTCGCAGAACCTGAAACCAACTCGGGGCTGAGCGTGCTCGAAGAGTTGTCCATAGGCCCCCTCCGGGAAGATGGTTTACTCCAGAGTCAAATGCCAGAACTGAGAAAAAAATTATCCTATGATCAGATGTTCGCCGATGCACTTTCCGACAAACCCGTAGTTTTGGGATTCTATTTCAAGTCCGCATACGGTTCCGAGGAGGTCAAGATTTCGGGAACCATCCCTCCCCCCTTGACCACTCGAAAGGATTTGCAGGAAAAGGGGTTCTCAGGATCCTTCGTGCGTGTAGGTGGTTATGGCGGCAATTTGGAAACATTGCAACGACATGCGATGAGCGGTGGTTTCTTTGACAGCGTACCCGACGCGGATGGTGTCTTCCGCCGGCAGCCCGTGGTCGAAGAGTTCCAGGATGGGATCTATCCCTCGCTCTCCCTGGCCCTGGCGCGCTTGGTCGTCGGACCGGATGCCCCCGTCGAATTTTCTCCCGAATCGATCTCGGTCGGCTCCCTCAAGATTCCCGTTGACGGCAACAACACGATTCTGGTTCCGTTCCGGGGCACGCAAGGCAGTTTTCCCTATATTTCCGCCACCGATATCCTGCATCGCCGCGCCAAACCGGAATCCTTGTCAGGGGTGGTGGTTCTTGTGGGTACGACAGCCCCCGGCCTGATGGATATGCGGAGTTCGCCGGTGCAAAGCGTCTATCCGGGGGTGGAGATCCACGCCAATATCATCAGCGGCATCATGGATGGACGCATCCTTTCCCGTCCAGACTACCTGTTGGGTATGGAACTCACGGCTTTGCTCATTATAGGCGCCTTGTTGGCCCTGACTCTTCCCCGCCTCTCTCCTGTCAAGACTGTTTTGCTGACCTTATTCCTGTTATCAAGCCTTTACCTCGGCTCCCTGTACGCATGGAAGCAGGGTGTTGTCATTTCGGTTGCAACCATTGCCATGCTGATCCTGACCATGTTCATCCTCCACACATCCTACGGATTTTTTGTTGAAGCCAGAAGCAAACGGAAAATTTCCCGCGTTTTTGGGCAATATATACCCAAGGAGCTGGTCGATGAGATGAACGCCAGCGGCCAGGAGTTCACGATTGGTGGCGAAAGCCGTGAGATGACAGTTCTTTTTTCTGACGTGCGCGGCTTTACCACCGTCTCTGAAGGTCTCAGGCCGGAAGAGTTGACCCGATTGATGAACTTTTTCCTGACCCCCATGACCCATGTAATCCAAAAACATCGCGGTACCATCGACAAATACATGGGCGATGCCATCATGGCTTTTTGGGGAGCGCCGCTGCAAGATCCCAAACATGCTGAAAATGCCTTGCACGCTGCCGTCGAGATGATTCAAACCATGATCGATCTGGGCAGCAAACTGCAAGAGCGCGGCTGGCCTACACTCAAAATTGGCGTCGGCCTCAACTCGGGAACCATGAATGTGGGCAACATGGGCTCGGAATTTCGCATGGCCTATACGGTTCTGGGAGATGCCGTCAACCTGGGATCCCGTCTGGAAAGCCTGACAAAACAGTATGGCGTCAACATTCTCGTCGGTGAAACCACCCGCAAACGGATTCCCGGATTCCTCTTCCGGGAGATCGACCTGGTCCGCGTCAAAGGCAAACACGAGCCCGTGGCCATCTTTGAACCGCTTGGTGATCCAGCCAAGATGGAACCAAAAGTTGTGCAACACCTCGATATCTATCAAAAAGCGCTGGATTCGTACCGCCATCAGGCCTGGGAAGAGGCCAAGGCCGGTTTTTCTGCGTTGCAGGCAGAGGATCCAGAGCGGAAGATATACGACATCTATCTGGAGCGCATCCAAAACTTCCAGGTATCGCCTCCGGGCGCCAATTGGGATGGGGTCTACACCCACACCAGTAAGTAGACGAGAACCCCCCTGCCCTTCGCGGCGCCTTGGCGCCTTGGTCAGGGCTTCGCCCCGAACCCCACCAGGAGGAAGGGCGCACCCCTTCCTCCTGGACCTCTATCCCAGTCTTTCAATCGTTGTTGGCTGTCTGTTCCCGGGTCTTGAGAAACCTTATCTTCGGCCACTCCCTGGCGGCGTTGTCCAGGTGCCAGGCGTTGCGCGCCAGAAAGACTGGCGCACCGTCATGGTCTTCGGCCATGCTGGAAAGATTGGCATCCTTGAAAGAGCCCAGGATGGCGCCCTCGTCGCATTCCACCCATCGGGCCGTATGCAGCGATGTTCCCTCGAAATGGACCTGAATGTTGTATTCGGTCCGGATCCGATCAGCGAGAACTTCAAACTGTAGACTGCCCAAAACACCAATGATCCATTCGGAGCCAAGGTTGGTCTTGAAGACCCGGGCAGCCCCCTCCTCGCCAATCTGACACAAGGTGCGTCCCAGATGTTTGGCCCGCATGGGGTCATCGGCGCGCACCTTTTGCAACAGCTCGGGCGCAAAGCTGGGAATACCGGTAAAATGCAGATCCTCCCCTTCGGTCAGGGTGTCTCCGATGCGCAGATTGCCGTGGTTGGGAATGCCAATGATATCCCCACCCCAGGCCTCCTCCACCAGGCCGCGATCCTGGGCCAAAAACAACAAAGGGTTGTGAATGGTCAACACCTTGCCCGAGCGGACATGCCGCAGCTTGCCGCCACGCCGGAAGTGTCCGGAACAGATACGCAAAAAAGCAACCCGATCCCGATGTTTGGGATCCATGTTGGCTTGGATCTTGAAGACAAAGCCGGTCACCTTCTCTTCAGCTGGATCCACCAATCGTTCCCGGGCCGGTTGCGGACGCGGCGGCGGCGCCAGACGGACCACGCTCTCCAGCAACTCCCGAATACCGAAATTATACAAGGCGCTGCCAAAAAAGACCGGCGTCATGTGCCCTGCCCGATAGGCCTCCAGGGAAAACGGGGGGCACAAGCCGCGCACCATCTCCACGTTGTCACGCAGGGTTTGCACCGCATCGGCGGGCATGAGATCATCCAGCTTCCTATCCGCCAAGCCCTGGCAGGCGATGGCCTCGGGAACGTGTTCGCTGCGGCCACGCTCCATGAAGAGCAGTCCGTCATTCATCAGGTCATAACAGCCCAAAAAATCGCGTCCCATGCCGATGGGCCAGGTGGCAGGCACCACATCGAGCGCCAGATCCTGCTCCACCTCATCCATCAGGGAGAACGGATCCCGCCCTTCCCGGTCCATCTTGTTGATGAAAGTCATGATGGGCACGTTGCGCAACCGGCACACTTCAAACAGCTTGCGGGTTTGTTCTTCTATACCCTTGGCAACATCGATCACCATGATGGCCGAGTCCACGGCTGTCAACGTGCGGTAGGTGTCCTCGCTGAAATCCTCATGTCCGGGTGTATCCAACAGGTTGAAAACGCATCCACCGAACTCGAAAGTCATCACCGACGCCGAGACGGAGATGCCTCGCTCCCGTTCCACTTTCATCCAGTCGGAACGGGCCGACCGGCGTTGTTGCCCCCGCGCCCGCACCTCTCCGGACAACTGAATGGCTCCACCAAACAGCAATAGTTTCTCTGTGAGAGTGGTCTTCCCGGCATCGGGGTGGGAAATGATGGCGAAGGTGCGTCGCCGGGCAATCTCATCTAAATGTTGATTCATGACACTCCAACAAAAATAACGATTGCAAGACTGGGATGGAGGTCCAGGAGGAAGGGCTGCGCCCTTCCTCCTGGTGGGGTTCGGGGCAAAGCCCTGACAAAGGCTTCCATATCCAAGCTTTTCTTGAAAAGGGTGCAGAAAAAAACTGCACCTCCCCAAGGGAACACCCTCGGGGAGGCAGTTGTTTGACCAACATCACTCGAAACAGGACGCCCAGGATCAATTTTGATCCGCTGTCGTCCCCTCTCCCCATGACCCTGGGGTTACTTGCCCGGAGGATGCACTGCCGCCACCGGCGCACAGGGCAGCTGGCGCCAGCGATTGAACAGCGGCGGCGGCTTCGTCATTGTAGGTAAACACGGCATCCGTGCTGAGCGTGGCGCTGCCCCCGGTCAGAATCGATCCAGTCAGCGAGCTGCCCCGGTCAAAGCGGATAGTGGCCGAGCTGGATGGGGCATAAATGATCCCTGTGACATCGGCGCTTTGGCCAGCTTCGAACGAGTTGTAGACATAAATGCCCAGATTGCCGATGGCGCCACCCGTATTCACCTGGGCATTGTGTTTGAGGTGGGCGTTTTTCAGATGGATTTTGACAACGCCACTCGGCGATATCACGACACGGGGAGTGTCGCCACCCCACGAACCGTCGAACCGGTGATAATCCTTGCCACCATCTTTGTCGCCATCTTTATCTTTGTCACCATCTTTGCCATCATCTTTGCCATCATCTTTGCCATCATCTTTGCCATCATCTTTGCCAGCGGCATAAGCCACCCCGACCCCCAATCCGGCGAACCATTTTTTCCAGAGAGGTTCGTGCAGGTTGCCGTACCACCACCAATGGCGCGTGTTCCAGTCTGAAATGTAGTAGTCGCCCGGAGCCAAATTCAGCGTCGCGTTGTCACCAAGGTTGAGTTGTTTGATGTAGTACGTTCCGCCGGAATCGGTAAAGGTGAGGGTTCTGTTATCGGCGATCGTCACCCTGTCATACTGGCCAGTTCCCCTGCTCATGTCGCTGGACACGATCAAATCACCTTGGGCCCCCGTACTTTCCACAAAGGCCGGCAAATCGACCAACGGCACGTTCTGCTTCTCCAGGGCGCCTTGAATGGTCAGGACGTTGCAGTCCCCCATACAATCCTGGTGCCAGTGTCCCCAACCCCGGCAACGTCCCCAACCCACCCAGCCACGATCCTGACGGCTGTGACCATAGCGGTCCTTGCCATCATCCTTGCCATCCTTATCTTTGCCATCATCTTTGCCATCATCCTTGCCATCATCCTTGCCATCATCTTTGCCAGCGGCAAAGGCGGGCTGTATCCCCAGGGAACAAAGCCACTCACTCCAAGGGGAATCCAGAAGGCTTCCATGATCCTTGCCACCACCATCCTTGCCACCATCATCCTTGCCGCCATCATCTTTGCCACCACCGTCCTTGCCACCATCCTTGCCACCACCACCATGGCGGTGGTCATCATCGTCCCACTCCCCACGGTGTTGCCAATCTCCGCCACCACGATGGGTGGGGTTGGTTTTGCAGGGTATGACCGACTCGCCATTCACCTTGGCACGGTCGTCGATAGAGAGACCCGCATTGGCCACCATGGCATAGGTCGTACAAACCCCACCATCGCCACCAGTACAGGTCACGCCGGGAAATTTGGCGGCCCGGCGGCCATTTTTCTCCTTGACGACAACAGTCCATGAATGACTCACCCCTGGTGTAGGGCGGAAAATCACCACGAATTGACCAGCGCCGGCAATGTCTTGCGTCACCATGACATTGTCACCCACCTTGATCATTCCAGGCAGCAGGGTCGGGTCGCATCCGTTGGCCTTCAATTGGGCAAGCACCGACTGGGTACCTGCCTCGGCCAAATTCAATGCTTTATCAGAAGCCAAATGTTCCAAACCCGCCTTGCGGCTGGATTGATACATCTTGGCCAGAACGACACCTGCCACGCCCACAGCCGCCGCCACAGCGACGGCACCTATGACCATCGATCCTCGTTGCCTGCCAAATTTGCTCATCACACACTCTCCTCGATCTCTAGAATTGCTCGCCCCATGTCCCATGTGTGATGGTTCCACCGCCGCCGCCGCCACCACCGCAAGAGATGCCCAAAGCCGTGACCGCAGCCGACGCAGCCGAATCATAGGTGATCTCAGTATTATTGCCGATAGCGACCTGGCCTCCGGAAATGACGGACCCCGTCAATTCCGTGTTGTTGCCAAGTTGAACCTGGGTGGCGCTGCCCGGAGCGTAGACCACACCGGAGATATGGGCATTATTGCCGACCTGGAATGAGCCATAACTGTAAAACCCAAGATTGGCGACGTTTCCGCCATGGTTCAGATTGGCATTGTTGCCGATATCTGCCTGGATGTTCACAAATATCTTGACGACACCGCTCGGGGTCACGACCAGGTTGTTGTTGTTGCCAAATTGTATCCGGGCAGCATGATACGTTCCCGGCGCCATGTTGACGGTCACATTGTTGCCAAGGGTAAGATTGTTCATGTAGTAGGCGCCTTCGGAGGTGTTGAACGTCAGCGTCCCGTTATTCCCAATGGTGATGTCATGATAATTTCCTGCTCCCAAGGGCCCGCCGCTTTTGTTGCCATCGGCCAGGGTGCTGGCCACGTATGTTGGCAACGCCGTCAGGGAGACCGACGCCGATTGCCGGGCGCCGCTGGCATCCAGGACGTTGCAGGTTCCCCCGCCGCAACTCGACACGCTGTGACTGTTGACCTCCGTATTGTTGCCTACACTCAGATTGTTATTGTTCCTGCCGACGACGGCGTAGGAACACCCGGCGCTGGAACCACAGCTCAAACTGGGAAAATTTGTGATGCGGCGGCTACCCGTGGCCACAGAAGAAACAGACCAGGTGTTGGGAGCGCCCGTGGGGTGAAACGTCACCGAAAACACCCCCTGGCCGGATATGGTTTGGGTGATTACAACATCGTTGCCATTCATGGCCTTTCCGGCCAACAAGGTCGGGTCACAGTTGCTCGCCTTCAACTGGGCGAGAACGGATTGGGCGCCAGCCTCGGCCAGGTTGAAGGCCCGGTCGCCTGCCGTGTTTTCTGACTCCGCAGTTTTGCTGGATTGGTACATCCTGGATAGGACGATGCCTGCGGTTCCCAACACCGCAATCAGAATGATCGCCGTTACGGCCATGGATCCTTGCTGCTGCAATCTTGATTGCCCAGACATACCTAATTCCTCACGTACACAGCGGTCCGGAAGGGAACTGTGATGGTCGATCCACCCAATCCTCTCATGACCACCTGCATGGTAAAGTTGATGGTGACGAGGTTTTTTGTCGTGTCCCAGGTGAACTGGAGAGAGTTTTGCGCGACATCTTCCACCAGGGCTACGGAGTTCATGAAGACGGTGGTGACCGGGCTGCCGGTCTGGTTCAAAAGAATGGTGGTACCCTGATCGTTGGTAAACTGGATGCTACCGGAACCAGTCGGTTGGGTCACGCTGGCAGCAGTCGCGCTGCGCAACTCCCGAATGATCCTCTCCATGGCTGCCTTGGCTTTGGAAGGGAGGGGGTTCAAGTACATGTTGGCTGTATAGGCCGAGTAGACACCAGCCGTCATCCTTCCGGCCACACCCAGAAAGATTCCCATGATCGTGATGGTGATGACCATCTCGATCAGGGTAAATCCGGTCTTTCCGCCGTGGTGTCGTGTCATGTTCGGCCCAATCAAAAGTCGCTGATCATCGTCTGCGTCACACCAAGAATCGTTGTTTTTCCGTGAGCAAATACCCTGACATAGAGACACTTGTAACTTTCCGCAGTATAAACCCCCGTGCCGTTGCAAGTCAGGGTTGTCCCCACCAGAGATGCCCCTTCGATGACGACAGTCCGGTCAAAATTCAGGCTGGCGCCAATGTTGATATTGGATTCATTGGGATAATTGGCGGCAGTCACAGCGGTAAAGCCACCTCCGGCATACTTTTCCGCCAGCATCTGTTCCAGGCGTTCCTGGGCCAGATATTGCGCCTGGAGCATCTCGCGACTGGATTTGGCGCCCACGGTAATCTGTAGGTAGAGGGGCACAACGGCCAACAGCCCAAGGGCCACCACAACAATGAACACGATCAACTCGATCAGAGTGAAACCGGTTTGCAAGCGCACCCAAGGTGAAGTGAAACGATCATTTTGCATATCAGCGCACCAGACCTGTTGTGGCCACAACTTGAACCGTGCGCGTGCTCGTACCCATGGTCAGGGTGATGGTGACGCCTGCGTTGGGCTGGCCTCGCCCATCGAACGAGAGGGCGAAGTTTGTCAAGGTGACGCCGCTCAAGGTTGTGGTGCTCAGGGCGGTGCCAACCGGATTCCGGATTTGGTAGGTATCCGTGGCTGTGCTCTGGATGGAAAAGTCGCCGACACCCGTATTGGACATGGAGTAGGCCTGGGTCTGGCGGATATCCATGGCCAATTGGTCGGCCTTGCTGCGCAGTTCCATGGTGTTACCAGACATTCTGGTCATGACATGGACACTCAAAATACCAAGGACGACAATCACCATGATCAATTCGATCAGGGTAAAACCTGGTTCGGTACGGAGGTACTCCTTGCGGACGGATCCCATCGGACCCTCCTAACCTTTTGTCCCGTTCAACCCCACGACCGCACCGGGGCAGACACAAAAGCCGCTCCCTCCACCTTGCTTCCGAAAGGTGTCACCCGCCGACCCGGAGAGCGACCAACGGAGCAACCGAAACACCTCGATCAGCGCCCAATCCATGGTTCGAACTTTCCTGGATAGCACACCAGATTCCGGCCAATCCATTCAAACCGGCAGGCAACAAGGCTAACCTGCCACACCAGTATGGACAATTTTAGTGCGCCGGAGTTCCGGTTATTCTGACACGAACGGAATCGCCGAGTCTGGCGCTGGTCAAGGCACAGGTCACAACTTCCCAGGGTGCAATCGGCTTCTCCTCCGCCACGAGGTCACTTGGTACGGTACGTGGGGGAAGGAGACTGGGCATCTGACTGCAATCGTGAACGGGCACGCATCGGGCGTTGCCATCGTTGCAACCCGAGGCATTGAGGAGATTGGCATCCTCGATGCGACGGGCCATCCCATGGAGCGTGGCCTCGCCACTGACATCCGCCTGGGATTTGAGGAAACCCCAAACGACCAACACGAGCAAGGCAATCGAGAACAGCCCCACCAGAAAACCACGCGACATATCAACACCACCTGAGAAAGGCGCACCCGCCAGGGAGAGTGGCGGGACGAACGGGATCCCGCCCGGAGATGCCGAAATGGCACCTCCGGAGCGGTAACCCTTTCAGGGAGAAGCGAAAAGAGACCCTGCGGTCTCCCTCAATTTACGATGCCAATCAGGGCGTACCCGTGATGGAAAAGGTAGTCGTCGCACTCGAAGTTGTATCCGTAAGAACGCAGGCCGCACTGGTTACCCCGCTGGCCACAGCCGCAGCGGTAATCGTGTAACCTGCCGGAAGCCCGCCCTGCAAAAGGTCTCCACCATCGGAGCAGTTGTCAACTGCGACACACTTGCCCCCAGCCGTGGTAAGGGTTGGATCCACGGCGCAGACGGAGACGTTGGTGCTGTTGCCGGAAGAGATGCCGCCCGCAACGCCGGCGAGGGCCGCTGTCCGGGCATTGGAAGAGAGGTTGGTGAACTTGGGCACGGCCACGGCGGCCAGAATACCCAGGATCACGATCACCATGATCAATTCGATCATCGTGAAACCGCCCATCCGGTCGAGAGGGAACGACTGCCTGTTGTTTTTCATATTGAATTCTCCATCTTGCAAAGTGAAGGCCGCAGCCCACGTTTCACTTGGCCCGCAGCATCGGAGCCCGCCGCAGCGGATAACCGAAAGCCAACCCGGACCCATATCCCCGACCGGACTACACAAACCCGGATGCAAGGGATACAACGACTCCCCCAGTCTAAACATAACGAGAAAAAAAATCCTCAAAAAAATAAACATTGCCCGGAAATTTTTTCAAAGTCAGCCGGATATCAAAAGCCGCATGGCAGCCGTTGGATCACGGGAAATCATGCGTAGAAGCGTACGCGCCGGTCCTGTGGGGGACGTACGGTGCTGTTCCCAATTTTGTAAGGTTTTCACCGGCACTCCGATGAGCCTGGCAAACTCGCTTTGGGATACGCCGACCCTGTTGCGAATGGATTTTGCCTCAACTTCGGGAAATTCCGTAACCCTGATCCCGTCCAATTTCTTTCCACTCATGTGCTCTCCCATGATGTGAACACTTTCCAGGAGATCATGAAACGCTTCCTCATCCATGGCGGATCACCTCTTGCATGGCTTCGGCCAATCGCCGGAGCTGGAACCGGAATGCAAGAGGAACGATCATGCGGCCACCTTTCAAAACCCCAACAGGAAAGTCAAGTGGTATCGCAAAAAATGCTGCAAGGTAAAAAGACTGCCAATGATCAAAAACAGGGCGATGACCCTGGGATGGTGCAGGATCCACCCTGAGAGGGCGCCATGCCATTGCGTCAGCGTGATGCGCAACCCTCGAGTGGAGAAGCGCCGATTGGCCCACTCTTCGAAGGTACGCAACAGGCTGGGGCGAAGAAGCAGCAGGATGCCGACGGTCAAGGTGAAAAGGCCCGCCAGGCAGATAAAAACGACCACGCTTTCCCAGAGCCAGATCTGCACAGGGCCACCCGGTCCGGCCATGGGGGCCAGAGTCAGATCCTGCCCCAAAAACCCAACCAGCCGGGACAAAAAAATGGCCGAGGCCAAAAACACCAAGCCACCAAACAGGCGATGATGCCGGTAAAAAAAACGTTCCGTCCGGATGGACCGGGCCAGAGGCAGCAATAACTCCTTGGCCGGGCGGCGCAAGGTATGCCCGTAATCCGGCCTGAGTAACAACCCTATCCCAACCAGCATGCCCAGCAAACACCCCCCGGCCATCAGGAGACCCAACAGCCGCACCCCCAGCTCACCCAGAGCACTCATGGTCCCCACCCCGAATACTGGTTTTTGCTCATCCCTTCTGCATTGCCGCTGCGCCAAGATCCCACATGGGCATGAAAATTCCCAGTGCCAACACGAGAACCAGAGCACCGATCACAAGAAGAAGTATGGGTTCGATGGCCGATGTCAAATTTTGCACATCATACTCCACCTCCCGTTCGTAGAACTCCGCCACCTCCTGCATCATTTCATCCATGGAGCCCGTCTCTTCCCCCACCGCCATCATTTGCAGGACAAGCGGCGTGAACAGTGCGCTGGCGAAAGCCGCCTGCACCATGCTCTCCCCGCGTTCGATCCCATCGCGTATTTCGTGGATCTTTTTCGCGACATATTCGTTATCCACTGCCTCCCCCACGGCCACCAGGGTTTGCATGATCGGCAGGCCGGAACGGGAACCCATGGCAAAGGCCCGGGCAAAACGCGACAGGGTAGCCCGATTGATGATGGTTCCTACAAGAGGCATGTGCAACTTTTTTTGGTCCCACCACAATCGGCCACCGGGAGAGTTCACATAATATCGGATCCCCATCACCACCAGGATCATGGCAAGAAGGATATAGACGGCATATTTCTCCGTGAATCCCGAAGCGCCCAGCAAGATGCGGGTAAAGATGGGCAACTCGGTATTAAACTGGGCAAACACCCCCTTGAAGGCTGGAATCACTTTATAAGTTACCACAAACATGGCGCCCACGATAGCCATGATGACAAAGATTGGGTAACGCAAGGCGCTCTTGATCCTTTTGCGCGTCTCCTTTTCGATCTCCATATACTGGTACAACTGCAAAAAAGACTCCTGCATCCGTCCGGTCTCCTCCCCCATCCGGACGATGCGCAGATAAAGCTGATTGAAAATTTTTTGATGCTCGGCCATGGCTGCCGAAAGATCGCGCCCCGCCTGAAGATCCTCGATGATCTGGCGCATGGCTGCCTGAAATTTTTTGTTGTGGGTTCCTTCCGACAGCCCTTGAAAAGAGCGCACCAGGGAAACGCCGGATTTGGTCAAGGTGTACATTTGCCGGGAAAAAAGGATGAGCTCATTGACGCTGGGCCACTCCTCCAGGAATGCAATCCGGATCTCGCCACCGCCTCCCTCGCTGACCTCATCGATCTCCAGAGGATCGATACCCCGGCTGACCAGCTGCTCGACCACAGCATCCGCCGAGGGGGCATGGAGATTTCCCTTGGTGACGGCGCCGCCGCTGCTGCGACCTTGATAACGGTAATTGGGCATGTTCGACTATGCGCTCTCGGTCGCCACTTCGGCTTTCTCGTCCTTGTCCTCGTCATCTTCACTGCTGAACTCCGTGGTCAACCGCATCACCTCTTCCATGGTGGTGACCCCCTTGATGGCATAATTCAGAGCAGCCATGTGAAGGGGAACATACCCCTTCTGCTTTTTCGCCGCTTCGATGAACCCCGCCGTATCATCGCGACTCAGGGCCGAAACCAGGGCTCCCTTGACCTCCAGCATTTCAATGATTGCAATTCGCCCTCGATATCCGGAATTGTTGCACTGGGTACACCCCTGCCCCTTGACCAACGGCGGTAAATGACCATCCTGGGTTTGCAGGAGCCCCTGCAACAAGACCCGTTCATGTTCCTCCAGTTCATAGGGATGGGCACAATCTTTGCACACGCGCCGCACCAGGCGTTGGGCCAGGATGCACCGCAAAGCCGAAGCCACCGCAAAGCTCTCCACTCCCATATCCACCAGGCGAATGGCCGTGCTGACGGCGTCGTTGGTGTGGAGGGTGGACAAAACCAGATGCCCCGTCAAGGCGGCGCGAATGGCAATCTCCGAGGTTTCCTTGTCGCGCATCTCCCCCACCAGCACCACGTCCGGATCCTGCCGCAGGACGGTGCGCAAAACACTGGCAAAGGTCAACCCGATTTTGTGATGGATCTGGACCTGGTTGATCCGGGGCAAACGATATTCCACCGGATCCTCAACGGTGATGATCTTGCGACCCGGATCGTTCAACGCATTGAGCGCCCCATACAGGGTGGTGGTTTTGCCACTACCGGTCGGACCGGTGACCAGGATCAGACCGTGCGGTCGATGAATGAAATAAAGAAAACGCTTGAGCAGGTTCTCTTCCATGCCCACCATGCCCAGGTTCAGGCTGTCCCCGGACTGATCCAGCAACCGCATCACCACCGATTCACCATCCTGAATCGGCAAGGTGGAGAGACGCACATCCACGCTCCGATCCTTGACCGTCATATTGAAGCGGCCATCTTGCGGCAAACGTTTTTCGGCAATCTCCAGCCCCGCCATCAATTTGAGCTTGGAAACCAACGCCGGGGCAATCTGCTTCTCCTTGACGATCTGTTCGTGCAGAACACCGTCAATCCTTTGGCGAATGCGCAATACCTCCTCATCCGGCTCGATGTGGATATCCGAAGCGCCAACCTGCAAGGCGTCCTCGAACAGAGATTGGAGAATCTTGACCACCGGCGCATCGACCGCCATCTCCGACTGGACGATCTGGTCGAGGCTGAAGGCCGCAGACTTCTGCATCTCCTCGCCCAACGCCTCGGCATGTTCTTGGATCTCCTCCGTGCGACGAAACACCCGGTCCATGGTGCGCAACAGGTCCGTTTCGCTCACCATGGCCAAGCGAGGAGGACGCTTCAACAACCGGGTTAATTCATCAAAAATAAAAATGTCCGCAGGATCGGCCATGCCCACCAGCAGGCCATCCTTGTTTTCGGCCAGGGCAATGGCCCGAAAGCGTCGGGCGTAACTCTCGGGAATTTTTTGGATGATTTCCGGCACAAACTGAAAATTGCGCAAATCGACGAACGGGAGATCCAACTGTTTGGAGAGAAACTCCAAAAATCGGGTCTCGCTGAGAATCCCCAGATAGGCCAGGGTCTGCCCCAGCTTCTTGCCGCTCTTCTTTTGCTCGGCCAGGGCCTTTTGCAGCTGCTCTTCGTTGATCAACCCCTGGGCGACCAGGGTGTCGCCAATCCTGACCTTGCGCCGCTGCTGGGCCAAAAACCGTTGCAATTTCTCTTCGGTGACCAGCTTAAGGTCAAGCAACGCCTGACCAATCTTGCAGTCCACCTCTTTTTGATAAGCCAGGGCCTTCATCAGCTGCTCTTCGGTGATGATCTGGTTTTGTACCAGAAGATCACCCAAGCGCAGCTTTTTTTTGGCCTGGGGTTGCTCCGTCTTGGCTTGTTGCCCTTGTTCCATGTCGTTTCACCAGAGTCAACGCAACGTCACCCCCCCCCAGACCCAAAAAATCCCCGTCCAATCCTGCCTTTCCACCAAACTTTCGCCAAATGGTACCGGCCCGGACGCTGCCACTCAATTCGACAGGGCCTGTATCCTTTTGCTGACAAAATTTTTCAGATTCAGCTTGAGTTGGCCATTTTCCATGGCATTGTGATAGGCCTGCAAGGCCGAAGATTTTTCTTCCACCCCCTCCAGGGAGATGGCCAACCCCATCCACCATATGGCATTGTCCTGGTGTTTGGCCAAGAGTTTTTCGTAGAGATCAATGGCTTTCCAATGGTTTTTGTTGCGCTGATACATCGCTGCCAGGAGTGCCATCAGCTCTTCATCTTCTGCGCCGCCTTGCGCCTGGGCATTTTCCAAAACTCCAAGCGCGGACTCCGTCTTGCCATCCTGCACCAGAATCCGGGCAAACAATTTGACGAGACCACTGTCAAACCCCTTGGCCAGACCATCGGATAACAGAGGATAGGCCTCATTCGAGCGGCCAGAGGTGAACAGGATACGCGCCAGGAGTTCCCGGGCACGGTGGTTCGAAGAGTTCAGATCCAGGGCACGGCGGGAAAAATCCTCGGCTCCCTTGTTGTCCCCTTCCCGCTCCAGACGCTGCGCCTCCTGGAAAAACCTGTCAGACTGCATGGTTTTTCCCGAAACCCCCTGCCCTGCCTTTTGAATCACCTCCTTCAATGGCCGGGGTTTATGCAAAAAGGGCGTCGTTCCTTCGGAACTGGTGTGCGCTTCCACCACAGGTGAACCTGTCAACGGAACGGCGGCAACAGCTTCGGGAACCTGGGGAGGTTTGTGCTCCATGGCCTGCCTGCCACTCAAGATCTCTTCGGCGCCCAACTCGGCCAGGGAAACCTTGTTGCCATTGCCGTTATAGTCCTCCAACACGTCAACCTTCCCCCCGACCGGGCCTGGTGTCCCAGTCCCGACTTCGTGACCTTTGTCGTTGGCCCCTCTGGCCACTGGTGCAGCGGAGACCGGTTTTTCCGCAGCCGCACCCCCTGAGGTGACTGGGTCAGAGGTGCCAGATTTGCCGGAGTCACTCTCCGTTCCCGTGACCGCTGCCAGAGCGTTCTCACTTTTTACGAGAGGAAGGTTGATCGAACGGCTGGCTACAACCTGTCCCGCCACCTTTTCCGGTAAATCGCCCGGGCTGTGGGAAGAGTCGATGGTGACCACATAACCGTCCCGTTTTTCCCGTTTCCGAAAATCCAGGCCGGCTTTTTCGGCCTCCCGCAAATCCTGGAAGTTGCCAATGCGCACGGTTTTACGCATCTTTCCCGATTTGCCGCTCGTGGGCAATTCGAGGATATAGGGGTCATACCCCCGTTTGCGTAAATCCCGCACCAGATCCCTGGCACTGCCATCCTCGATGAAGGAACCCACCTGAATGGCATAACGATCTTTTTCGTCGATATAGGATTTTTTAAGTGTTATCCCGTCATTCGTGGCAACCGTGGCAGGCACACCTTCCACTGGCCTTGCCACATCGGAAAGATCTGACTTTGCAACAGGCTCTGTTGCGGTGGGTGTCTGGTCGGCCTGGGAGTGGACGGCCTTGCCCTTGGCCTTCCGCTGGACGGCCTTGTCGGCTGGCACTTTACCTGCCGGAACTTCCTTCTCCAGATGCGCCGCAGCCGTGGTGCCATCACCCCGGCGGGCAATAAATTTGATGAAGGAACGGGATTCCACCGGCAGCACGTAGGCTTTGCCAAGATCTCCATTTCTGGTACGCGCCAGTGCCTGTTTGGCCACATCCATGTCGGTGAACAGGCCAAAACAAACGCTGTGCCACAAAGTGTTGTCCACATCCCGCAATCTCAGGACGTAGGGGTACATCCCTCTCTCGCGCAGTTTGGCGGCCAGTGCATCCGCCGAGGTCTGTTCCCGAAAAGAGCCTGCCTGTATGGCATAAAGGAAAAACGTCTTGCCATTCTCCTCAAGACTGGAAGCCGGCTTCCCCTCCCCTTTGACTGCATGGTTCGACGGGGTGGACGACGGTTGTCCAGCCGAGAGGATGGGAGGCAAAACCTCCTCGGACATTTTGCCAACCTTGCCATCCACCTGTAGCAGCGGGAGATCCTCCACCGCCTGGGCGACAAACGCCCCTTCCATGCCCTGCGAGGCATACCCCCCTGAAACCGCAGCTGCCTTCTCACGGCTGACAAACGGCCCAGAGCGCACGGCAAACATGGGACGGTTCAAAAGATCGCGCACGGGCGAAATCCGACTGGACTCCCGGGCCGATGCAGGCAACTTCTCTTGAAACCGCTTTGCCTCCTCCAAGGTCGGGAACACACCCATCTGGACCATGAAGGGTGCAGTCGCTCCTTTGGCCAACCCTCTCCCCCCATCCCGACTGCCTGCATCCGAGGCCGTCGATCTGGTAGAGTGGTCCGATTCGGTGGCTCCCGCTTCCAGTTCCAGGGTTTGCCCCATGGCCAAGGCAACGCTGTCAAGGGATTGGGGTGAGCCATCATCCAGGGAGTTTTCCTCCCTGAGCACTGGGATGGACGCATCCTGGTCGGAGGCGGCTTCGGAGGTGGGCTGGCGCACAGCTTCACGAGCCGCAGAGGGTACCGTGAGACTGGTTTCCTGCCCGGTGCGCCCGGAGGGATCCCCTTTGTGGTCCGTCATCAACCAAGGCATCATCGTCACTGCCGAGGCCAGCGCCATTCCCCCGGCCAGCCATAACAAACGCTGCCGTCCTGGCATCCCCCCCAGCCCGGCGGGAAATTTCATCACCCCATTGACGCCAACTCCGTCCTGGGCCTGCCCCGAGGCATGACGAATCTTCTCAAAATCCCGCAACATCTGATGTATCAAACTCACGTTTCGCTCTCCATGCCAAATAGGGGGATCATCCTGCATCCAGGACTTTCCGACGCCGCATGATCCAGGTCAGCCACAACACTTTATGGGGGGATCATCCTGCATCCAGGACTTTCCGACGCCGCATGATCCAGGTCAGCCATAACACCTTGATGGTATGGAACCATTTGAAGAACAACAATATCCTCGGCTGCACTGTCGACACACCCTCCGTTTCCCGGACTGCCCGGCGCATGCACTTCGCCGTCACCAGTTGTTCCCTGTTCTCCGCTGCCAGGCCCAACGCCTTGTTGGCCAGAATATGCACCAACCTTGGAGATCCACGACTCCCTCGAAACAGGGCTTCAATCGCTTCCGGGGTGAACAACTCCCGCTCGCCACATCCCACAGCCTGCATGCGATGGCGCAGGTAGCTCCGTAACCGATCAATATCCATGGGCCGCAGGTGGCACGAGGTGGCAATACGCTGTTTCAGGGCTCGAACTTCGGGTTTTTCCAACCTTTCATCCAATTCCAATTGACCCAACAACACCACCTGGACAACCTTCTCCTTCTCCGTCTCCAGATTGGTCATCAGGCGCAACGCCTCCAGGGTGGAGTCCGGCACAGACTGGGCCTCATCCACCAGGATCAGGGCTTTCATGCCTCGCGATCCCATCAACATCAACTTTTCCAGCATTCGGTTCAGCAGCACCTGAAAACCCATGCCCGGCTCGGCCAGAATGCCAAACTCCGCTGCCAACACCTGATTCAAATCCCGTACCGAAAGCAGCGGATTCAACAGATAGGCCACGGCATAGCGCTTCTCCAGAATCCCCAGGAGGTATCGCCCCAACAGGGTTTTGCCAGTCCCGATATCACCTGTCACCTTGATGATCCCCTCACCTTCCTCCAATGCGGCCAGAACCGTCTTCGCGGTCATCAGGAATTCGAGATCTTCAAACAGGAATTCGGTATCCGGGGTCAAGGAAAAGGGCGTTGTACGCAAGCCGAAGTGTTCGAGGTAGTTCACCGAACCTACTCCTATTTGGCCCACCAGAGTGGGTTGTTGGTCTTCAAATTGTCGATGCGGTCCGCCGTCTCATCAAGCACACCAGCCCAATCCTGCATGCCATCGATCACCACGGGCCGCAGCAGGATGACCAATTCGCTTTTTACGGTTGATTTGTTGGTATTGCTGAAAATTTTTCCGATCAGGGGCAGATCTCCCAGAATCGGCACTTTATTGACGACCTCCTGCACCTGGTTTTTCATCAGTCCACCGATGACAACCATGTCACCGCTCCGCACCCGCACCATGGTATCCACTTCGCGCGAGGTGGTGGAGGCCAGGGGGTAGACGTTAGCCGTACCGGCAAAAGAGACCGTCAAATTTTTCTGGGTCACGTTGGTGATCAACGGGTGAATGTAGAGGGTGATGATCCCATCCTCGCCAATCTGGGGTACCACATCCAGGGCCACCCCGGAAAAAAATGTCTGAAAGGTGGGAGAGACATTGACCGATGAGCTGCCGCCATTGGTACCGGCTGTCGTCTCCGACTTGACGTTGGTCAGAAAAAAATCATCCTCGCCGACCTTGATCACCGCCTTTTGATTGTTGACGGTGGAAACCCGTGGATTGGAGATGACCTGGACCTTCCCCTGGCTTTGCAGCATGCTGAGGAAGCCAACGAAATCGTGCGTTCGCAAAGCCAGGGCGAAGGGACTGTCGCCGGTGGCCTGAGAAAGAATCCCTGTCACGCCCGCAATGACCGGATTGAGAGCCTGGGTCAAGGCAGAGGTCGATGAGGATGTGCCCCCCGATGTTGAACTCGTGCTTGTACTCGTCGCCCCGCCGGTCGATTCGGTCGTCGAGGTTGTTGACGGAGCCACCGTCGTTGCGGTTGAACTGCCTACCTGGGCCTGTATGGCCTGAAACGACTGGAAGGCGCTGACATTGCCGCCCGTATCACCCGTGATGCCATTCTTGGGCTCGCTGGCCAGGGGCATTTTGCTGCCGAGCCCCCGATTGACGGCAGCCCAGTTGATGCCAAACTGAAAGCCATCATTGAGCGTCACTTCCATGATTTTGGCCTCAAGAATCACCTGACGCCGGACCCGGCGGGTCATCTTGTTCAGATAGCTCTCGATCTCCCGCAAATCTTCCGGATAGGCGCGCACCAGCAACAGCCCGGCCTGGCGATTGAGCATGAAGCTCTTGCCATCTACGGTGGCGTTCTGATTCTCCGTTGCCGAAGATCCTCCGCCCGGGGCACTCCCGCTCCCTGTCGAACCAGACGAAGTTCCACCTGTTCCCAGAAGAGCCTCGGCTGTCCCGAACCCCTGCGTTGCCCCGCTCCCTTGCGTTTGGGCTGCGGATTGTGACGACGATGCCGCAGGCATTTTCAAGAAGGTACGCAGGGTCTGCTCCAACTCACCCCAAAAATCCGATTTGTTGGTCGTGCTGATGGAGCTTCCGGACAAATTCGAGGTCGTGGATGAACTCCCCGACGTACTCCCGCTCTGTCCACTGGTCGTGGTGGTGCTGGAGGCATTCCCCGTGCTGACCAACGTGTCGGACTTGCCGGTCCGCGCCACTGCCAGGATGTCCACCTTGAAAGTGCGCGTTGCCAGGCGGCGAGGGTAGATCCGGAAACTTCCCCAGGAATCCCTGTGTTCCGGCTCCTTGAAACTGCAATCGTATCCGTAGATTTCACAGATGGTATCCACCGCATCCCGAACGGTCACATCCACCAGAGACAACGGCAGGGAGATATCCCCTTTGATGTCGGGGTGGACGATCATGGTGTACCGGGTTCCTTCGACGAGACTTAAGAAAAGATCCCGCGCCGGAATCCTGCCACCTTCGGACATGATCAGATCAATGCGGTAATCCCCCGCCAGATCTGTCATCTTTTTGACCTTATCGACGATGGCCGGCCCCCCAAGGGAGGGAATCAGGGCATCGGCAACGGCATCGGGCAACTCTCCACGTGCCACGGCATCCCGTTTGGATCTCTCTGCTTTGGCGCTCTCCGGTACAATGGCGTCCACCGTCTCCTTGAAGTTGGACTTTTCCTCCTTTTGCAATCCGACACAGGAGACCAAAAGAAGAAGGCCGACCGACCAGGTCAACAAGCGCCTGTCCGTCATAACTCCGGTCCATTTGGGGTGGTAAGGTTTCATCCAGCTCCCCGTGATCCGACCCAGTACTCAGTCAACATGCCATCACCCCGACACCGCCTCTGGATTCCTTTTCCAAGCTTACCATCGGAAAAGACGAACCCCGGACGGAATCAACGGAGATAATGCAAGCAACATTCCAATCGGATTCGGGAAGTAAGGCAGCGGGCGAACAGGAGCAGGTATGGCGGATTCACATCCCGATCAACTCGCGATTCAGGCTTAACGAATAAACGGACAGTGTGACCGTCATGTCGGGGTATTGGCTCACGGCATATTCCAGGGAGTCCCAAAAAATAGCCCATTTCATCACCTCAAGGGATTTTAAATATCTCACCACATCGAGGTAATTCCCCCGCAACCGGATCTTCATCCCATGCTTGAAGATGGCGTCTTCGGAAAATTCACTCCCGGCGGCGGCGCCCTCCCTTGCACTCGGGTTCGTTGCCTTCTCTTCGGGCTTATGCGCTGCCGTGTCCGTTGCTTCGCCGGGTTTGTCAGGCGTCTTTTTCGATGCTTGGGATGTCGCAGGCGTTTTGCTTTTCTCCTTGGCGGAGGGGCCCTCCTTGGCGGAGGGGCTCTCATTGGCCTGGCTGGAAGTGCGTTCGGCAGGTTTGGATTTGGTCACCACGGGAACAGATGGATCAGCCGCCATCATGATCAGCTGCAATCCGCTCTCCGAGCGAAAAAACTGCCCCAGAATATGGGGCATATCCCGAGCATCCACCATGTTTTTCATGGCATCGGCCAACTGCGCCTTGATTTCACCAACTTCCTTCTGATATCTCTCCTTCCGGTCCCGATTCGCCCGGTCCGGGTCTTCCTTGCTGCGCCCAAGGACCGCCGCTTCGGCTGTGACCAGTTTGTCATACTGCTCCTGGGCCGCCACGATTTTGGTTTGAACTTCAGCCCGCCCCTTGATCCAAGGCTCCAGATAAAGCAGATCCCACAAACCTCCCAAGCCCACCAGGGCAATGCCCAGCAGAATGACGCGCTCCCTTTTGGTCAAGGCGTCGATCCGGGTCGTCAGTTTGGTGATCTGCTCTTGCAAAGCGCTCATGTCAAACCATATCCATCCTGAGGCAGGTTGTTTTCGGGCGACCGCTCAATTCGTCCTCCCCTGACGATTTTCCTGGACCTTTTTGTCGGACCCCGACTTTCCTCCCTCTTTGGAACTGCCTCCCCTGGATGGGTCGTTCCTGCTTTCCTTTTTGGACAGAGCTTGATCGCGACGAATGTCCTGGTCGATCGTCTTGATCTGGAACCTGATCAAAGGTCCGCCTGCACCGATTGTGGGAACCGGAACCGGTTTATCCTTTGTTTCTTCATTGGGCTGGATATCCTCAGACATTTGGAAATGACTGAAGCGTCGTCCAGAAAATATTTTTTGTCGGGAGAGATGCTGTAGATAGAGCGGCACCAGTTCGGCGCTTTTGGTTTTCCCTTCCAGGACCAGATCCTCCCCGCCTGAAAAAACACCGATGCCATCCAGCCACAGACCATCCACCTTCTCCCGCCCCAAAGCCTCCAGGATAGCGCTAAAACCACGCGCATTCCCGGTCTGGTTCTGTTTCAACAGATCTGCCACCCTGTGCATCCGCTTGACCTCTTTCTCCAGCTCGTCGGCTTTCCGGCGCAGCGTCGTACTCTCCTTGGGCGGAGGAAATTTTTTGACCAGATCCTGCAACAATTCAGACTTTTGGTTTTGCTGTTCAACCAGCAGTTGCAGATGACCCTCTTCGCGTGCAGCCAGCCAATTCATCACACCGGAGACAAGAACGAGAAATAAAATGAACAACAGTCCCACCAAAAACATGCCCCGTGCAACCAAAAACTCTTTTTTGATGTGGAATTGGGACTGGTAAAGATTGATCTGTTGGTCAATCATTTCGTTTTATCTTGACGCAGAGCGGCGCCGATGGCGGGAAGACAGCGGGCCAAGTCAATATCATCGATCTTTGCTTCGACCTCCAAAATTTTTGACAGAACAAGCTCTTTCAAACGCATCCCCAGTTTGTCGGCCAGGACTGCCAGCAAACCATGAAAAACCACCGGCAGCGGCGCAACATAAACGCAACTGACGGAGGGTTGCATGAAATGACTCTCATAGTAATCGAGTGTACGTTGGATCTCCAGAACAATGGAGTCAATCACGGATGAGGCCGCCAGCTCTTCTTCTCCGGCATCGGCACGTCCCGAAAGGGACTCCAACAATTGATCGACGCCAAAATCCAGGGGGCGCGCCAGATAGGTCACCCCCCCCCGGGTGACCTGCACCAACCCATCCGTGCGCCCGAGATAAAGCAGGCCAACCCCCTCGGCATCATCCGGAAGCAGCGCGGTCAGGTTGCGCAAGGCCAATTCAAGGATATCGATAGCCACCAGGGGGAGGTTGAGTTGGTGAAACAGGTTGAAACACTCCTTGATCACAGCTTCACGGGCCGCCACCACATAGACCATCTCCGGTTGACCAGGATTTTTCTTCTGGGGCAGGTCAAACACCTCGACCACGGCCTCCTTGACCGGAAACTCCAACCGATCCTTGATGCGCCACTTCATGGCTGAAGCCAATTCACTCCTGGCCACTTGTGGCGCCTCGGCTGGAAACAGGGCGTATTGTCCGGGAAACAGCAAACCCGCAAAACGGCCATGGTGCAGCTCGCGGGCGCGCAGGGTCTGATTCAGGGAGAACCACTCCGTGCCCTCGGCAGCAGAGGCCGTTGCCGAAACGAAGAAACATTCCTTCAGAATGGGGGTCTCTCCCTCGCCACGCCATACAATACGCGCCACGCCAAAACCATCCGGGGAGACCGTCAGTCCAACCAATCCTGCCAAGGTCCGCTTCTTGAACAGCTCCAGAAAGCGCTGTTTTAACCGCCGGTCGATCAAACGAGTCCGGCGTTTGGCGTCCCGACGCTCCTCTCCCTGATACCGGAAACGTGTCAGCCACGCGATGATGCGGGGCTTGCGGCGGTTCGGAGTCTGGCGCCTGTCCGATTTTTTCCTGTTTTTCGCGTCCAGATTCAACACGATGACGGTGTCCCTGCGGTTGGTCAAACCCAATACGACACACCACGTCCCTTGCTCGCACGCAAACGTCTGGCAGTCAAGCAAATCGCATGCCGTGCCAGCAAGACCAAGCGGTTTCCACATCACATCACCCCAGATCTTGCCAGCACATCCTGAGCGAACCGGATCAAGCCTTGCGGAACAGACGGATTCCGTTCCAGAAAGTGGGGTGTGCGTTGTGAGCGGTAAAACGGTAGGCACCGTTATCGTTCAGCCCAGACCGTCCAAGACACCCCGCGCCATGGCACGGCGGAGGATGCCGCGTCAGACATCAGAACCAGCTCTCGACTTTGCTCCGTGTCGGCACACCACCAGCATGTACCACTTTGCCGTCAACCACGACACCAGGCGTGGACATGACACCATAGGACATGATCTGTTGCAGGTCTTCCACTTTTTCAAGATGAATGTCAATATCCTTCGCCTTGGCGACTTCCTTTACAAGACTAAGGGTGGTCCGACAATTGGCACAACCGGTGCCAAGCACTTTGATGTTTTTCATTCATTTCTCCAACAATGTCAACGGCAAGAACCCCAATCGGCAACTCTCACAAAACAGCATTAAACACATACCCGACAATCAGAATTCCAGCCGCGACAGTAACTATAAAAGTGGCGATCAGTGGGAGTTTGAGCACCTTGCGCAGAATAATCATCTCTGGCAACGACAGCGCAATCACGCTCATCATAAAAGCGAGCACGGTGCCCATTGCCGCCCCCTTGCCAATCAGGGCCTCGACAATGGGAATAATGCCAGCGGCGTTGGTGTACATCGGTACGCCAATCAATACGGCAACCGGCACCGACCACCAAGGCGCATCTTTGCCCATGATCGATACCAGGAAATCCTCTGGTACATAGCCGTGAATACCTGCACCAACAGCGATGCCAACAAGAATATAGGGCCAAACCTTACCGACAATTTCCTTGACATGGGCAACTCCGGCAGCAAAGCGTTCGGCCCAAGCAGGTTGGAGTGCTTCGAATTCGGCGGGTTGCGTGGACTGCATCGCCCGCACCCAATCTTCCAGGTAACGTTCCATGCCAAGCATGCCGATGATCAACCCTGCGACAATGGCAACCAAAAGGCCCAAGCCCAGATACAGGCCCGCAACCTTCCAGCCGAACAGGCCAAACAGCAGAGCCAGAGCCACTTCATTGACCATCGGGGCCGAAATCAGGAAGGAGAACGTCACCCCGAGAGGAACGCCAGCCGAGAGGAAACCAATAAACAGGGGAACAGCGGAGCAGGAGCAGAATGGTGTCACGATGCCAAGACTGGCGGCCAGCACGTTGCCGACACCAAGATGGCGGCCTGAAAGCAGGACACGAGTGCGTTCCGGGGCAACAAAGGTGTGTACCACCCCCATGAGGAAAACGATGCCGGTGAGAAGCAGCAGCACCTTCGGCGCGTCGTAGCAGAAAAAGTGAACAGCTTCGCCAAGGTGGGTTTCACGTTGCAAACCGAATGCGACAACGACAGCATCGGCAAGAGGGATCAGAGCGTTGTATCCCACGATCCAGACAATGCATCCCGCCATCACCCATACCCAAGGAGTGCGGCGCACTGTTGAAAGGTCTTTGGTTCGTGTTGTCACTGTTCAGCACCCTTCCTGGATCTGACTGCATAACGCAAAAACCGGCTCCGCCACATGGACGGAACCGGCTTGCTGAACCATGGCCCTGACAAACGGCAACGCGATGGCGGTTTGACTATTTATGTAAAATCTTCGGCACTTTCGGGGCCTGGAGGCGGGCCTGGTCGGGCATGGTGGTGCCGATCAAGGGCCGCAGATAATGGACGAAAGCCTCCGTGACATCGTTGCCGGCGGCGTTGATATGGTTATCAGGCATGACGCGGGTCAAGGCGGCAATCTTGGAAAGATCGGTCAGTTGATACTCGACTGCGTAGTCGCCAACACGCTTGATGGCGATCGAACCGCTCAAACCTTTGCCGATACCGACCTTGGCCGCCTTCTGGGCCACTTCGCGGGCTTCCCGTTGATCCACGTCGGAGACGACACCCAGGAAGGAGCGCTGCAAGTAGCCGAAGGTATCGCCACGCACCCGCTTGATACCCAGTTTGTCTTTGACCTGATCGCAAAGAAGATCGGCCAAGGCGCCGGTGCCGGAGAGCTGCACGTTGCCGTGGGCATCTTTTTCAACCTTTTGCATCAGACGGGTGACAATGGGGGTGCCCTCCTTGTCATGAATTCCCTCGGATGCCGCCACGACGCAACGGCCATGCTTGTCATAGGCCGTCTTGACATCGATCAGGAACTTCTCCATGTCGAAAACCCGCTCCGGAAGATAGATCAGGTGCGGACCATCGTCAGGATAGATGCGGCCCAGGGCAGCGGCAGCGGTCAGGAATCCGGCATGCCGCCCCATCACCACACCCACATAAACACCGGGAAGCGCCCGATTGTCCAGGTTGACGCCCGCAAAGGCGCTGGCCACGAACCGGGCCGCAGATGGAAATCCGGGGGTGTGGTCGTTTTCCATCAGGTCGTTGTCCACGGTCTTGGGAACGTGGACCGCCACCATCTCGTAATTCGACTCTTTGGCAAACTCTCCGACGATGCGGCAGGTATCGGAAGAGTCATTGCCGCCGATATAGAAGAAGTAGCGAATGTTGTGGGCCTTCAAAACGTCGAAGATTTTTTGGCAATAAGCCCTGTCCGGCTTGTCCCGTGTCGAACCCAGAGCGGAGGAAGGGGTGGCCGCCACCCGTTCCAGGTTTTCAATGGTCTCCTGGGTCAAATCCAGGAAATTCTCTTTGACGATACCGGAAACGCCGTTCAGAGCGCCGTAGATACCCTCGACATGCGGATAGTTGCGGGCCTCCAGAACGACACCCACCAGCGATTGGTTGATCACCGCCGTTGGTCCGCCACCCTGTGCCACCAGAACGTTACCCCGTTGCATTCTATTCTCCTCGTTGTGCTAGCGTGGAACACACATGAAAAAAACACAGAACCCATGGTGGATTTTTCACCATACCGACAACTTCTTCAACCGATGTCGATGCATCCATTCCCCTCCTCCGCAAAAATTTTTCGAAACAGGGCCATGCTCCCATCGGCAAGATAATCTTCCCAGAGCCGCTCCTGGCATGCCACAAGCTGAGTCGAGGTCAAATGCAGCTCCTGGGCAACTTCCTGCAACTGCTCGGCGCAGGATCCGGCGCCCTGGACAAGCCGGGTTGCATCCAGACGCACCCCGAGGCCGAGCAGATTCAGAGCGCCCTTGGCAAGGCCCTGCCTGCGGGCCAACCACCCCAACTGGCAAAGCGTAGCCGCCTCCCCTTGACGATCAGCGATCTGCCCCCGCAACTGGAGCGCCTCCCGCAAATGATCCATGGCGCTCTCCAACAAATCTTCAAGCAAATCCATGACTCCCAACTGGTGCTGAACACGCGCCAGCATGGCGTTCTGGCCCAGATGCCGCAACAAGGGGAGCGCCATGGTAAAATATTGTCGGGATTCGGAAAAGCGCTCCAGAGTATACAAGAGATGTCCCGCCACAGGCAAGGTGGATGCCAAATCCACCATGTGCCCCATCTCCTGGTAAAGGACGATGGCCCGCGCAAAGTGAACCACCGCCTGTTCCGGGCGTTCCCTCTGCATCTCCAGCATGCCCCACAGGGCGTGTGAGGTGGACTCCCCCTCATGGTCCTGCACTGTTGTCTGCACAGCCAACGCCGCCCGCAATTTTGGTACGGCAGCGGTGAAATCGTGCCGGGCCATATCCACTTCCGCCAACCGGGAGAGGGTTCTGGCCGCTCCCATGCGGTCGCCGGCCTTTTCTTGCAGGGTCAAGGCGTGCTGGAGATAGGTCGTGGCTTTTTCCGGGGCGCCCTGGCGCACATGCAAGGCCGCCACCCGGGCGGCCATACTCGCCTCCCCATCCAGATCCCCGGCGCCCTGCAACAACTCCATGGCTGCCTGAAAACCCTCCCTGGCTGCATCGAGCCGTCCCTTGGCCAGATGGATCTCCGCCTCCCCCTGCCAGGCCACGGCCTGTTCGACGGGATAACGATCTCCCGCCGCCTCCCGGCTGCGTTGAAACCACTCCTGGGCCTGTTCCAGTTCGCCGCGTCCAAGGCACGATTGAGCGATCCAATAGCAGGGGGAGGGGTGGGATCCCCACGCCAGGAACTGCCGGTTGATCCGTTCAAGCTCGGCAAAGAGTCCTTGTATCTCAAGGCCATGACTTATTTTTCCCGAGAGCGCCGCAGCCATTTCAATGTCGTCGGCCTGCATCCAGTGGTAACGGGCCTCCATGAGGATATCCACCCAGGTCAGACCAAACAGATCTTCATGGTTATCCTCAAAAATCTGTATCAGGTAGGCGCCGATACGCCGGTGGGCCTGGCGGGCCGGACCCACGGGAAGATAACCCGAACCTGCCAACCAGGAGCCGATCTCCGCAGGCACCTTCCAGAGGGTTTCCCCCGTGGTACCACTCCAGGTGGCAAGAAAACCGGTTTCCCGCCAATCCGCCAATGTTTCGGCCTGGGTTCCCGTGAGTTCCACCATCCCTGCGGTGGGAAGGGCCAGATTGGGCAGTGCTGCCATCGCCAACTGCACACGTTCGGCAGCCGGCCAATGGGCAAAGCAGGCCACCAGGGGGTCACCCTGCGGGGCCTGGGCAAGCTGTTCGGGATGCATCGACAGGAGTGGACGCATCCAGGCCGGATGACCATGGGCCAGTTGGCAGACGTTGCCAAGTTCGGCCCATGTTGACGGCCCGGGTGGAAGGCGGGAAAAAATGGATCGTTCACACAAACCAATCCCCGCAAGAAGGTCCGGGGTAAGGTGATCCAAAACCACCAACCGAACCCAGGATGGCCACGGCTCGACCTTCTGCGGCGCGGTTGGTCCCGTGACCAGAATGCGCGTCTTCCCCGGTCCACTCTGCAAAAAATGGGAAAAAAACCAGGCCAGGTCGGCATCGCCGCCATCTCGTGTATCGGTCGTTGGCCATGGGTCCAGGTTGTCCAAAAGCAGGAGAATTCCCCAACGCCGGGTCAGCACATCCACCAGGGTGACCAGACGATCCCGAAGGGTTATGGAACCATCCTTGAGGTGATCGCTTTCCACCTTGCGTCCCAGGCGTTTCAGGACAGGAATGACGCATTGCACCAGACGAGCCGCCGTGATCGGGTTGGCCGGGGTTCCACTCACCACCAGATGGGGAAGTTTCTGCAACGCCGCCTCCCGGACCCAACGCAACGCCAGGGTGCTCTTCCCACAAGCGTTCGGACCGGAGATATGGACCAAACCGGCTCCACCCTCCCGCAAAGCGGTTGGCAGGTCCAGCGTTCCAAGCCGGCGCCCGTGAAACAGTCCCGTCACCCCTGCATGCATGCCCGGCAAGGGAGTGCAGGTGATCTCACCCGGTAGCGGATGGACCTGGGTGGAAATGGCCGCCACGTTGAACAAATACCCTTGTTGGGATCCCCCATACAGCATGGGGAGCGTCCAGGTTGGCGGGTGCTGTTCACCCCTCTCCAGACGACACAATTGACGAGCCCTGTTCAGGGATCTCTCAATAGGGGATCCCTCTGCCACACTTTGGAAAAAATTCTGCAAAAATATTTGGTCCACCGCAGGCCAGGCAACAGCCAGGGGAAGACCGGAGCGCACCACCTCCGCACAAATGGCTCCCGTGGCTGCCAAAGGCGGTGCCGAACCGGCGTGACAACCACACAACAATAAACATTGAACACCCGAAGCATGAAACAGCTCCTGGTACATTTCATGACCGGAATATATATCAGAACATCCGCGATCATCTTCAAAACATAAATAACCTTCATTATGATGTATACGCACAAGACTACACAAAAAAACCATTTGTGGTTGCAAACGGCGCATGCGCTCGCGTAGTTCGGTGATTCTGCCAGTGGTTGCCATTTCAAACACCACCTGGCCACCGATCGCAACCATGGCTGCCAAAAATGCGGTGGTCACAAGAGTGGCTGGCAGGGCAGAACTCTCTTCGGCATCGGACGGCATGGCAAGGACAAACAGCACCCGCAATGGGCGCGGTGGCAGAACAGAACAACAATGTTGGATGGACGCGGCATCAAAGTGCGGCATCCGGCGCAACCCCAGCCCGGGGTCGATACCCAAAACTCTCCCGTCCGGCAGGCGGGTGACCTCCCAGGGCATATTCAACACCTCTGGAATGGAAGAGATGATGCTCAACCGTAACGGCAGGCCTGGCAGGAAATGACCCTGAGCAGACTCCCAGAAAGGTGCCAAACCAAGATCGAACAACTCCAGACCGACGCCCACCAACCCCTCCTCTGCCAGATCCCGGGGCGCTGGATGGATGAGCGTCCGGCGAAAACCTTCAACAAGCACATGAACATGGCGCCAACGTTGCTGCTCCACCAACACAGACAGACCCAGAGGTTGGTGGTTGACTTGCATCTGGCAATCCCATGTCAGAACATCGCCAGGCCGGCGCTGCACATGCAGAAGCAGGATATTTTCCGGCAAAAGGGAGGTTTTTGAAGATCCTTGCAGAAACTCTGGGCACACAGATCAGCTCCTGACGACGAGCAGAGATCCAGGACTCTGGCTCCCTGGCAGATCCAGGACGGAGTCCCGGTGGGTTCGGGGCGAAGCCCTGATCAAGGCTTTCATATCCAGACTTTTCTTGCAAGGGTGGTGAATGGTGACGTTCGATGGTTAGTAACTATTCACCACCCGGCCACGAATCGGGGTCCAGGGGGCTGGCTCCCTGGCGGGTCCAGGGCAGAGCCCTGGTGGGGTTCGGGGCGAAGCCCTGACAAAGGCTTTCCCGTCCAGGCTTTTCTTGCAAGGGTGGTGAATAGTTACGATGGTTACATGGACTGCTGGGCTCTTTTCAACATTTTTTTGAGTTCGCCTTTGGAATCGACCCCCGCTTCAACGAGAATTTTCTCGCCTTTGGCAAACACCAGGATCGTCGGGATGGCTGTCACGCCATATTCATAGGTCAGATCCGGATGTTGATGCACATCGACAGCCATGACCTGAATCTTTTCACGATGGGCGCTGGCGAACCAGGGGAGGTGCTGACGCAGCTTTTCACATACAAAACAACTCTTGCTTGAGAAAACAACAAAAACCAATTTATGATGCGGAGCATCATGAAGGATCCTGCGCAAGGATTCGCCCGAAGAGCGTTTTACAACCATTTTCTCACCTCTGGATCCGGCGAGGAGCGGATCAAACGCATGACAATATTCCTGAATATATCAGGTGGTGTTTGACGGTTGGTCAACATGGCCAATAATTTTGCCATGGTCTCGTTGCGCCTCTCCGGTTCTTCGTAAGGGTGTTCGTTGAGCAGGCGGGAAATCGTCTCCAGATAGGCCACCATGCCACCCTTGAGTCCCTGGACAACGAATTTTCTTGAAAATTTTTTCAGAATATATCGACTGCCATCACCCTTGCTGCAATAGATCAGCAGGGGGCGGCGTAAAAGCTGCGCCTCAAAACGTTTCTCGAATTCGGAGATTCGATCTTCCAGATCCAACAGGTAGATCCTTTTGGATCGGGGGATGGCCGGATCATAATCGGTGCTGCCACGCACATCCAACAAAATAGGCAGAAGAGGCTTGGCCAAAAATTTTTCCACGGGTAATTCGGCAACATCTTTTCCAAAAATCATGTTCTGTCCAAAAAAACGATTGAAAATGTCAAATCTTTTCTTGAATCAATCACCCAATCTTGAAGAAATTGACTGCCTCATTCAACTTTTCGGAGTAACTCACCAATTCATCGGCGGTTCCGGACATCTCCTCGGCAGCACCGGCATTTTGTTGGATGACGGTGTCCAACTCCTGCAATGAAGAATTGACCCTGTCCACTTCGGTGTGTTGCTCTCTGCTGGCAGCAGAAATTTCCTGGATCAGGTTGGCGGTTTTTTGAATATCCGGGACGAGTTTGGCCATGATGCCCCCGGCCTGCTCCGACACCAGAACCGTTTCGGCGGAGAGAGAGCGGATTTCACCGGCGGCGTTTTGGCTGCGTTCAGCCAGTTTGCGCACTTCGCTGGCCACAACGGCAAACCCTTTGCCATGCTCACCGGCGCGTGCAGCCTCGATGGCCGCGTTGAGAGCCAATAGGTTGGTCTGCCGGGCAATGTCCTCGACGATGGATATTTTCCCGGCAATTTCCTTCATGGCGGTAACAGCCTTCGCCACGGCGGTACCGCCGGCATCGGCATCCTTGGCGGCCTGCAGGGCAATCTTTTCTGTTTGCTGGGAGTTGTCCATATTTTGCTGAATATTTCCAACAATCTGTTTCATGGACGAGGTGGTCTGTTCGATGGCCGCCGCCTGCTGTACGGCCCCCTGCGATACTGCCTGGCTGGCAGAGGAGAGCTCCTGACTGCCAGAGGTGACATGAACAGCCGCATCCCGAACCTGGAGCACCACTCCCCGTATCGTACCTGACATGGATGAAAGGGAGCGGAACAGTTCACCAATCTCGTCACGCCGCGTCATGGCGCAGCGAACCCCCAGATCCCCCTCTGCCAAACGTACAAACATATGTTTGCACTCTTGCAGGGGAGAGGAAATATTTTTTGCCAACATGTGGGAGGAGACAAACAGAAGAGCGGCAACAGAGAGCAACACACCGACAAAAACCCACAAACGTTCCATAAAGATGGCTTCGACATCATCCAGGTAGATACCGGAGCCCACAATCCAACCCCAGGGTGCAAATCCTCTGACATAGGAAACCTTGGGGACCGGCTGATTGAAACCAGGCTTGGGCCACCGATAGTTGACAAAACCCTCCCCTTTCTGCCTGACCACTTCCGCCATGGCAACGAACAGCTTCTTCCCGTCCGGATCGGCATGACTGCTCAGATCCTTGCCATCCAGTTCCGGCTTAAGGGCATGCATGACCATTTTTGGGTACATATCATTGATCCAAAAATAATTTTCCCCCTCGTAACGCAAACCTTTCACCATGCGAATTGCCGCGTCCTGGGCTTGTTGACGGGTCAACTGACCTGTTTTCTCCTGGCTCTCGAAGATGGCCAGGATGCCGAACACGGATTCGACAACGCTCTTGGTCTTCAGCTCCCGGTCTTCCAACAGCGCGTTCTTAAGGGTCTGAGCCGAAAATCCCCCCAAAGCGCACATGCCCAAAACGGCCAGCACTATGATCAAGCGGATTTTGGTTTCAACCGACAGATTCTCAAGAAACGTACTCATTTTATTATCCTTTTTTATGACGGATCCCTGCAACCAGCCCCCCCACAATAAAGAGAACCTGCCACGTATGTCAGGCGGCAACATGGTCGGAATGGGGAGAGCAGACCGAACGACCCGCAATCATAGTTCCACGGAGAGCTGTGTCAAGAGTTGATACGGTCAAGCAAACGTCCCATGAGTCGCTTCATTGCAAGGAGCGTCTGACTTCAGGCCGTGTCATCATAAATCACTGGCAACCATGTCAAGATAAGGAGTGTCTGACTTCGGGCGTGTCATCATAAATCGCTGGCAACCATGTCAAGATAAGTTGTTCATACCGACTGATTTTTGTTGATCTATTGTGGGGTTTTGGATAGACTGGTCTTTTTTGATATCAGTTATCTGGAATATTCTGGCTCGGAAAAATTCGGGAGATTTTGACCATGCATGACAAGGGGTCACCTTTTTTCTGGGGGAAGAGACAGGACATTTCCGGGCACATTCATTGGCACCCATTGGTTCACCACTGTCTGGAGGTGGCCAGCGTCGTCCACGCCCTGCTGGATACGACCGTGCTGCGCAAACGTCTGGCCATGGCAGTCGATCTGGAGGATCTCACCCATGGTCAAATGGCGCGTCTCGCTGTCATGGCTGCCCTGCACGATGCCGGAAAGTTCAATCTTGGGTTTCAGGAGCAGTATGATCCGCAGGAACACAATCGTCATCGTTCCCATGGCCACATACGGGAAATCTTCAAATTGCTCATGGAACACCCCCGGGCCGAAGAGGGGTACACCCATATGCAACTGGAGGCGCTGGACAGTTGGTTGCGACATGACGATCCGGATGAATTGGTTTATTGGTTGTGGGCCATATTTTGTCATCATGGGCGCCCTCTGCCCGGGGACAGAATAACATCGGGCAGCCCCGACAAACGGCTTTTGGATCAAATCAGCCCCAAAATATGGGAACAAAATGCCCGGTGGGATCCCCTGTCCGGGCTGAAAACATTGATCTCGGCGCTGGATACGCATTTTCCAGAGGCTTTTGCCGCAACAACACATGACCAACTCCCCATATCCCCGCCCATGCAGCACCTTTTCAATGGGCTGGTCACCCTGGCCGATTGGATCGGCTCCGATGCCGAACGTTTTTTTCCCTTTGCCGCCGATACTGCCCTCCCCTCCCCTGCGGCATTGCGGCACAAGGCCCATCACGCCTTGCATGCCATGGGTTGCGACGTGACGGCGGCGCGCAGACATATCCTTGAACAAGACATCGATTCGGCAACCATGTTCGATTATCCATCGCCCAACGCCATGCAACGCAGCGTGCGGGAATTGCCGTCGGCTGCCTCGGGAAACATCACCATCCTTGAGGCGGAAACCGGATCGGGTAAAACGGAGGCGGCCCTGATCCATTTTTTCGAGCTGTTCCGAAACGGTCTGGTGGATGGCCTGTACTTTGCGCTGCCCACCCGGGCTGCGGCGGTGCAGATCCATGCCCGGGTCAACCGGGCTGTGGAGCGAGCTCTGGGGCCGGCGCATCCACCGGTCGTCCTGGCGGTGCCGGGCTATATCCAGGTGGATGCAGTACAGGGCCGCCGCCTGGAAGGGTTTGAAATTCACTGGCCCGAAGATCAGAAGCGTTATCGCTATCGGGGTTGGGCGGCGGAACATCCGAAGCGCTATCTGGCGGCGACCATCGCCGTGGGAACGGTGGACCAGGCGCTCATGTCGGCGCTCGCCGTGTCGCACGCCCATATGCGGGCGACCGCTTTGAGCCGCCTGCTCCTGGTGGTGGATGAGGTCCACGCCTCGGATGCCTACATGACGACCATCCTGCGGGAGGTGATCGCCCGACATGGCGCAGTGGGGGGGCACGCCCTGCTCATGTCGGCGACCCTCGGCGCTGCCATGCGCTCCTTTCTGTTGCATGGCCCCCGGACGGATTGTCCATCCCCTTCCGAGGCGTCCGCCACACCCTACCCGCTCATCACCTGCCTGCATGGAGAACAAAAGCGGTGGCTGGTGGCCTCCTCCGGCAAGGGTAAGGTGGCTCAGGTGATTTCCCGTCCCCTGGCGGATGATGCCCACGCCGTGGTGGCCCTGGCCCTGACAGCGGCACGCGCCGGGGCGCGCGTCCTCGTCCTGCGCAACACGGTGCAGTGGGTCATCAACACCCAGACGACTCTGGAAAACGCCACCGGAGGGAACTCCGACCGGTTGTTCCGGTGTCAGGGTGTGTTGGCCCCTCACCATGCCCGTTTTGCCCCCGTTGACCGAACCCTGCTGGATCGGACCATCGAAAAAGAGTTTGGCAAGAATGGCGTGCGACAAGGGGGCCTGGTGGCGGTCACCTCCCAAACCACGGAGCAGAGCCTCGACATCGACGCCGATTTTCTCATCACCGATCTTTGCCCCATGGATGTGCTGCTGCAACGCATGGGCCGACTGCATCGCCATCCACGCAACCAGCGTCCCCCGGGTCATGAACATCCCCGGTTGGTGGTGTTGACCCCAGCCGAAGGCCTGGAACACCACCTGGATGCCAGGGGCAAGGTGTCCAAAAACGCACTGCAACATGGCTGGGGAAGCGTTTATCCCGATATGCGGATTTTGGCCGCCACCCTGGAGGCCATCACGGCCACGCCAACCATCACCATCCCCGCCGACAACCGCCAGCTCGTGGAGGCCGCGACCCATCCGGACAACTTGACGGAGTTGGCCGAAATGCGTGGCGAAGCGTGGAAAATACATGGCGAGAACGTCTGGGGCGGCAATGCCGCACAAAAAAATCAGGCCCGTGCGGCTCTTTATCGCCGCGATGAGTGGATGCACGCCTGTGAGTTCCATGAGGTGCGCGATGAACACCTGACCACCCGCCTGGGTCTGCATGACCGTTTGGTCACCTTCGACCCGGCGCCGCCGGGACCGTTCGGCCAAAATGTGTCCACGTTGACTATTCCGGGGCGCTGGCTGGGCAAGCAACCCTTGCCGGATACGGCCCAGCCCGAGGGTGTGCGGGAGGGTGACGGGGGGTTCGATTTTACCTTTGGCGGTCGGCCATTCCGTTACGACCGGCTGGGGTTGCGTCCGGCCTGAACAAAAACGAGGAGTCCAACAGTCATGAAACAAGAGGAGACCATGGACAATAATTTATTGACCGACGCCATTTTCCGTATCGATACGGCCACAGGCACCAGGGACAAGCGCTCCCTGCCAGGCGTTCTGGCCGGGTTGACGAACGACGAAATCATCGCCTTTGTGGCCCTACAGCCTTATCAAGCTCACGCCTGGCATGCCTTCCTGGTGCAACTCGCCGCCATGGCGCTGCACCGGAAAGGTTTGGCAACCCCACCCACCACCGAGGCCCATTGGCGCGACCTCTTGCGCACCCTCACCCCCGATTGGCCGCAGGATGAACCTTGGCAACTGGTGGTCAAGGATTTGTCCAAACCGGCCTTCATGCAACCCCCCGTTCCCGAAAAAATGTTGCAAGGATTCAAAAATCAATGCGCACAACCCGACAGGATCGATGTGTTGGTCACCGCGAAAAATCACGATATCAAGATGGCTCGCATGGGCCATGCCCATCCTGACAACTGGGTCATGGCCCTGGTCAGCCTGCAAACCATGGAGGGGTTCATGGGCGCGGGCAACTACGGTATTGCCCGCATGAATGGGGGATTTGCCAGCCGGCCAGGGGTGGGTGTTCGTCCAGATCCGGCTTGTGCCGCCCATTTTCGCCAGGATTTGGATCTTTTGCGCAAAAACCGTGGCCTGTTGCTGGATCAATATCCGGATCTTTACAGAAAAACTGACGGTATCTCCCTGCTTTGGCTTGTGCCATGGGATGGCCAGACCACACTCCCCTTGACCGATCTCGACCCTTATTTCATCGAAGTATGCCGCCGGGCCCGACTGGCATCAGCACCATCCGGCGTGATTGCCTCCATCAGCACCAGCAAGACGACACGCATCCAGGCTAAGGATTTCAAGGGTGTTTTGGGGGATCCCTGGACGCCCATAAAAAACGACAAGGAAAACACATCTCTCACCATTACCGGCAAAGGGTTCGACTACGCCACGGCTGCCAAACTGCTGTTGGGTGATGAACACTATCGTCCCTCCCCGGCACAAACCCAGGATATCAAAACGCAACACCGGGAGATTGAATTCTTTGCGCGTGCCATGGCCCGTGGTCAGGGTGTCAGCGAGGGGTATCACGAACGCCGCATTCCCATTCCAGCCCCGGCCAGGGTTGTTCTGGGTCGGCAGCAGGAGCGCGCCAAATTGGCTGAGATGGCCAATCAACGGATCCAGCAGTGCGGCACCATGGCCAACAAGGTTTTGAAACCGGCCCTGCTGACCATGATTCAGGAGGCGCCGGAAAAACTCAACTTCAAGGATCGCCGCGCCGATCCCTGGTTGGTCCATCTGGACCAGAGGGTTGACGACACCTTTTTTCCTGCTTTATGGCGCAGCCTGGCCATGACCCCAGAGGATGCCCAGGCCGATTGGTTGAATTTTTTGCGCCAGACATCGCTGGAAATCATGGAGTCCGCCAAACGCACCCTCATCGGGGGTGGTGCGCGCCGTTATAAAACCTTCGTGGCCGCCGAACGGACGTTTTTCGGCTCATTGAATAAACAGTTTGAACTATTTCAGAAACAACCTGGGCAAGCGAAACATGAGGAGAACACCTGATGGATGATCTGGAAAACATGCAAGAACAAGATGCGCAGGGTCTGGAGCACAAAATTCTTACCCTGGTGGCGCGCATGTCGCGTGACGTGGCCGAGGGGGGACTGGGAACGGGGGAGATGGCCGAACTTCGCCGCTGGCGCCTGGGTGGAGAGATCCAGCCCGCTGCCTGGCGATTGCTGGCCCAGCACATCTTCCCCGCAGGGGAGGCCGTGCAGGAGTTGGAAAACCGCTGGCTGGCCATCCTTTCCGGCATGGCGCAGATGTCGCCGCATCCACACCGGAGTGGCGCGTTTCCGGGCAAGGTGCTGGCCGGTGCCGGGTTTTCCGAAAACCGCTTCCACAAACTTTTGAACAGTCGAAATGAAGCCTTTTTTGATGCCGTGGACCGCACCTGCCGTTTTCTGCGGGCCAAGGGAGAGCCGATCGACTGGATCCGTTTTGCCCATTTTATCCTCGCCATGGACCCGGACAAGGCTGAGTCCCAAAGGCGCATTCTGGCCAGAGGGTATTTTTCCCATAAACCGCAATGATCCTGCCAGCCCGGCAGGATATCAACATCACTCTTATCAACCACAATGATCCCTGCCAGATCGGCGGATATCAACATCACTCCCAGGAGGGTTGCAAATATGTCCAATCCCCGTTTCATTCAGATCCATTTTCTCACCGGCTACTCGGCCACCCTGCTCAATCGCGATGATGCCGGCATGGCCAAGCGTCTTCCTTTCGGAGGTTCCACACGCACCCGTGTTTCATCCCAGTGCCTCAAACGCCACTGGCGTACCGCCGAGGATGTCCATGCCTTGAGCAACATCAAGGAGGTCGAAATGAGTCTGCGTTCACGTCATATTTTCGACAAGCTGGTGGCGCTGCCCCTGATCGAGGAAGAGGGGCTGGATCGGCAGAAGGTGGAGGCCGCCGTTGCCGCTTTTCAGGATAAGCTCCTCGGCAGCAGCGCCCGCGCCAAAAAAGAGAAAAAAGAAAAATCCGAAAAGGGTGACAAAGGCGACGGCGCCCTCTCCCTGCAAACGAGCCAGGTGGTGATTCTTGGCTGGCCGGAGGTACGTTTTATCCAGGAGAAGGTTCGTGCCATTCTCGCCAACACATCGGAAGTCAAAGAGATCGGCGCGGCAGTCGAAGCTTTCTTCAAGACAGAGAAAAAAAACATGGAGGCCTTGATCAACACCATGCCGCTGCCTGCCGGTTTGGATGCGGCCCTCTTTGGCCGCATGGTGACCAGCGATCTGCTGACACGTCTCGATGCGGCCATCCACGTGGCCCATGCCTTCACCGTCCACGAGCATGAACTGGAAACCGACTATTTTTCGGCGCTGGATGATCTGCTTCAGGAATCGGGTGAATTGGGGTCGGGACACATCAACGACAGCGAACTGACCAGTGGGATTTTTTACGGGTATGTGGTGGTGGATATCCCCTTGCTGGTTTCCAACCTGACGGGATGCCCACGCAAGGATTGGGAGAGCGCCGACCGGGGCCTGGCGGCACAG
This sequence comes from Magnetococcales bacterium, assembly GCA_015231175.1. NCBI lineage: Bacteria > Pseudomonadati > Pseudomonadota > Magnetococcia > Magnetococcales > Magnetococcales bacterium. The sequence goes on from JADGBZ010000003.1 coordinate 94,849, forward strand.
GTGGTGGAAAACCTGTTGCACCTGATTGCCACGGTCTCTCCCGGCGCCAAAAAAGGGGCCACCGCTCCCTATGCCTATGCGGAAATGATCCTGGTGGAGAGTGGCAACCGCCAGCCGCGCACCCTGGCCAATGCCTTTCGCCGAGCTGTTCCCAACAAGGGCCGTGAGGAGCTGCGGGACACGGCCATCGCCCAATTGGGTGATTACCTGAAAAAATTTGACACCATGTACGGTGGTGGCGAGACCCGCCGGGTGGCGGCCATGGCGGACATGTCGGCCATTGGCGCCGAGTCCGTAGTCGGTTTGGCTGAGTTGGCCCGCTGGAGCGCCGACCAGGTGCGGGGGGGGGGTGTGATGGAGATCCTTATGCTGCGTCTGGAGGCCCCTCTGCTCTCCTTTGGCGGCCCCATGGTGGATCAGAACGGCGTTATCCGGCCTTTTCCCGCCACATCCATGCTCACGGGACTATTGGCCAATGCCCTGGGTTGGGATCATGCCGATACCGAAAATATGGACCGGCTCCAGTCACGCATCCGTTTTGCAGCTCGTCTGGACCGAGAAGGAAACAGGGTCGAGGAGTATCAGACCGTGGACTTGGGGCAAGAGTTCATGGATATGAAAAAATATGGCTGGACCACGCGGGGTGAGGTGGAGGTTCGTGGTAAGGGTGATGCGACTTCCAGCACTCACATTCGTTTCCGGCCCTTTCAGGCGGATGTCCTTTGCACCGTAGCCCTGTTTCTTGAGCCTGCCGATGTAGCCCCAACCCTTGCCAATCTCGCCTCCGCCTTGGCGGAACCGGCCAGGCCGCTCTTCATCGGACGGAAATCCTGCTTGCCCAGCACGCCCATTCTGGCCGGGCAGGTCAAGGCGGACACGCTCCATGAAGCGCTAATGCATTTCATCCACAAAGCGCTTCCCCAGGACATAAAATCTCCCCCTTCGGGGAACATGCGAGCCTGTTGGCCGCCTGGTCAAGGTCCGGAGGATCCAAATAACACCACACTTGACCCGTGGTACGATCGACGTGACTGGCAGAATCAGATCCACTGTGGTCAACGCATGGTTCGGATCGGCATGCTCCGACTGCCGCAGGAGGGAAAACATGGTTGAACCGTTCTATATGATCCAGTTGCAGCTTCCGGCACGTTTGGTTTTTCAGACCTTGCCGGATGCACACGCCAGGATAAGCTCCGATGATGGTTATCGGCTGCATGCCTTGCTGGTGGGGCTTTTTGGCGAGGCGTCACCCAAGCCTTTCTGGTTTCGTCAATCGGGCCGTCAGGTGGAAGTTTTGGGATATGCCAACCAGGACGCCGGGGCCTTGATGGACCAGGCCCGTTTGTTTGGTGCGCCTGCACTGGTGACGGAGTTGGAAGGTCATTTGCACGCCAAGCCCGTTCCCACCATTCCTGTTGGTCAACGTTTGGGATTTCAGGTCAACGTGTTGCCCACGGTTCGCACCTGCAACCGGTTCGTTCAGCGCAAGGGAGCGGAAATGGATGCCTGGTTGGCGGCCAGCCTGGCGCACGAGGAGGGTTCTCCTGCCTTGGATCGGGGGGTTGTTTACATGAACTGGTTCAGGGCTGCCATGGAACGTCAGGGGGGCATGCGATTGGAAACCATTTCGTTGCATGCCATGCGGGGCGTGCAGTTGGCGCGTCGCAGGAGGGATCGATCTTTTGCCCGTGTCGAGCAACGGGAGGTCGTATTTCATGGCACCCTGGAGACAACCGATGCCGAACTTTTCCGGGCATTGTTACGCCGGGGTATGGGTCGGCACCGGGCGTTCGGGTTTGGCATGTTGCGTCTGGCGCCACCGGGACCGCAGGAGGCCTGACTTATGCTGGCTGGACGTTTGGGTTTGGAAACGGCGCGTGTGCCACACGCGGATCGTCAGGGCTTGCTCTGGTTGGGTCGAGGGAATCTGATCGTCAATGCTGGTACGCTACATTTTTTGGCGGCTGGCACCCAGGATTTTAAATCTGGCGACTATCAGATTCCCTTCCAGGGTGTTTCCATGATTTTGTTAGGGCCTGGAACGACCATCAGTCATGATGCTCTCCGTCTATTGGCGCGGCATGGAACAGGCCTGATTGCGGTGGGTGAGGATGGTGTACGTATGTACACCGCACCTCCTTTGGGGCCTGGGGAGTCGGCCTTGGCCAGGCGCCATGCCCAGGTTTGGGCTTCCGGCGCCCGGGAGCGCATTCGCATGGCCCGCCGCATGTATGCCTGGCGCCTGGGTGAAATATTGCCGGTCAAGGCAGACATATCCATCCTGCGTGGCATGGAAGGGGCACGCATGAAGGAGACGTATAAAATTCTGGCCCAACGTTTTGGCGTTGCCTGGCAGGGTCGTTTTTATGATCGACAAAACCCACTCGTGGCTGATGCCCCCAATCAGGCCATCAACCACGCAGCCACGGCGGTGGAGGCTGCCGCCACCATCGCCGTGGCTGCAACAGGGACAATCCCCTCGTTAGGCTTCATTCATGAGGATGCGTCGACCGCTTTTTGTCTCGACATCGCCGATCTTTATCGGGATGCCATCACTCTACCTGCCGCCTTCCAGGGGGTGCGCGATTTTCAGCGCCAGCCCAACATAACCTTGGAACGGCATGTCCGACGGCAGTGTGGCCATTTTTTTCGCCGTGAAGGGGTCATTCCGTCCATGATTGACCGTATCAAAGAGTTGTTTGCTGAAGAGGAATCCAGTCACTCCATGCAAAAGGACAAGGAACCCGGACAGGACGCGGAACAGGCCTGAAATGATCTTTGTCCGATCTTACAGAAACATTCACATATCAATCTAGAGCAGCCTGGAGATATGATACCATGACAGTTGTGGTCACACGCGATGTGGCAGATCGTTTCCGGGGCTTTCTGGCTTCCTGCATGCTGGAAATAGCCCCAGGCGTTTACACGGCTTCACGTATGAACAATGCTGTCAGAGAGAGGGTTTGGACGGTCATGGAGGATTGGTTCGGACAATTGGGAGGTGGCGCCATCGTCATGGTTTGGCGAGAACCCAAGCTCCCGGCTGGCCAATCGGTTCGCGTCTTGGGAGAACCCCCTGTTGAGTTGATCGATGTTGATGGCGTTATCCTCTCCCGCCGCCCCTTGACGGAAGCTGAAAAATCAAACCTCTCCAACTCCCCCGCACACCTCGTTCCCATCATTCCCCAGAAGGAGGTCAAACAAAAAAATAATTAATCTACCGCAAACTCAATTCCACCCCAATCAGGCCATGCCTGAATATAAAGTTCCTTGAAAAAATGTTAGCAATCATGCTAGTAAACACGAGAGGTTCCCCCGCACGCGCGGGGATAGACCGGGAATAAAAGTCATTTTTTTCTCTCCTGTTTAGGTTCCCCCGCACGCGCGGGGATAGACCCAGCGGGTCTAGATTGGCTCGTTCGCGGCATTGGGTTCCCCCGCACGCGCGGGGATAGACCCCAGACTCTGCCTTTTTTCGACCGCAGCCACTCGGTTCCCCCGCACGCGCGGGGATAGACCTCCTCCCTCGGAGAGGGCTAGGGAGTGGAGTAGGGTTCCCCCGCACGCGCGGGGATAGACCTTTTTCATCTTGAATACCCACTTTTCTTTCTCCGGTTCCCCCGCACGCGCGGGGATAGACCGCAGCCAGTCATGGCCGGCAGGAGTGGCCAGCCGGTTCCCCCGCACGCGCGGGGATAGACCCGTGTAGCCCTGGCCGCGACTGACCCAGTCCAGGGTTCCCCCGCACGCGCGGGGATAGACCGGCCTGGCGGGCCAGCCATGTCTGGCCTGCCGGGGTTCCCCCGCACGCGCGGGGATAGACCTCGGACCTCGCGCCAGAATCGGCTCTGGCGCCGGGTTCCCCCGCACGCGCGGGGATAGACCGGGCGCCTGTCCGGGTGCTCCCCATACGCCGCGGGTTCCCCCGCACGCGCGGGGATAGACCTCCCCCCCTGGTCGAGGATCATGGTCCACCGGAGGTTCCCCCGCACGCGCGGGGATAGACCGTGTTCTCGGTCATCGCCTTGCGCAGGACCGGAGGTTCCCCCGCACGCGCGGGGATAGACCTCTCCCTGTTGGCTTCCTCCACCTTCGCATCAGGGTTCCCCCGCACGCGCGGGGATAGACCGCCATCGGCCAGCCACTGCCGCCGCGACCGAAAGGTTCCCCCGCACGCGCGGGGATAGACCGCCCATCCCTTGCGCCAGAGCATCCCCGTTTATGGTTCCCCCGCACGCGCGGGGATAGACCCGCTTTGGTTTTGTATCGAGAATGGTATGGTGAGGTTCCCCCGCACGCGCGGGGATAGACCCGCAGAGCAGGTTTGCCCATTTCATTGCATAACGGTTCCCCCGCACGCGCGGGGATAGACCCAAAAAAAACCGGGATTTTCCGGGTCTTGCCGGGGTTCCCCCGCACGCGCGGGGATAGACCGTGTATGGGGT